>JBDUAM010000204.1:0-8488 GCA_040004655.1 Chthonomonadales bacterium
CACGTTGGCCGCCGGAGATAGCTACCACATTTCGACCGCCACCCTGCCGGGCATCCGTGACTTTTACCGGATAATAGCCCAGCGCTCGAACTTTGATTCCGGCTTCGCGTTCATCTTTGCCGGAGACAGCTCCCGAGACCTGTTTACCTGCTCGATCGACGGCAGTGTAGTTGTAATCAGCCATTCGCTCGACCTCCGACCAGAATCGAGAGTCGTGTTTCGACGTAAACGAGTGCTTTAGAGAGGGTAAGCGTTAGCACTATTCGAACCCTTCTCGCTGAACGACTCGCAGGACTTCTTTGATGGTGGTCTCGCCATGCAACACGCGCCTACGACCATCGCCGAGCAGCGTTACCATGTTCTGTGACGTCACAGCATATTTCTTGATCACACTTGCCGGGTCGCGATTGATAATCATCTGGCGCATGGGGTCGTCGACTGTCAACATCTCGTAGACGCCACCTCGACCACGGAAACCGAGGTTTCGGCACTCGGGGCATCCGGCGCCCTGCATGATGGAATTGCCCTTCAACATCTCCTGCGTTATCCCGATCTCCTGCAGCTCGACGGACTTCTCTTCAACTGGAGCCTTGCAGCGCGGGCAATTCATTCGAACAAGTCGCTGGGCGACAACACCGATTAGCGACGAGGCAACCAGGTACGGTTCCGCACCCATGTCGAGCAGTCGACTGACGGCGCCCGCAGCATCATTGGTATGGAGGGTGGAGAGCACGAGGTGACCGGTGAGCGCCGCCTGGATGGCAATCTCTGCTGTCTCAGCATCTCGAATTTCACCGACCATGATGATGTCAGGGTCCTGTCGGACAATGGATCGCAGTCCGTTGGCAAAGGTGAGGTTGATCTGCGGATGCACCTGAATCTGGTTGACGCCGTTTAGCTGGTATTCCACCGGGTCCTCAACCGTGATGATCTTCTTCTCTTCAGAATATATCTCGTTGAGCGCGGCGTAGAGCGTAGTCGTCTTACCAGAACCGGTCGGACCGGTAACCAGGATGATTCCATACGGCTCGGAGATCAGTCTGCGGAACTTCTCAAACGTGGTGCCGTGCATACCAAGCTGCGGCAAGCCGAGCATGGCGGTCTGTTTATCGAGAATACGCATAACGGCGCTCTCTCCGTAGAGAGTTGGTACCGTGGAAATTCGGAGGTCGATCTGACGGCCACTCTGGCGAATTCGCATTCGACCATCCTGCGGAAGTCGACGTTCGGCGATGTTCATGTCCGAGAGAATTTTGATACGCGAAACAATGGCCGGATGATATTTCTTCGGCGGGGCGTTCACTTCGTGCAGCACGCCGTCAATGCGGTAGCGCACTCGAAGTTCTCGCTCAAACGGTTCGATGTGGATGTCAGAAGCCCGATCCTGAATCGCCTGGTTCAAGATGAGGTTGACCATTCTAATAACCAGCTCTTCGCTGGCCATCTTTTGAAGGTCGGCAACGTCGAGGCTGTCATCTTCGCTGGAGGTCTGATCCTGTTCGCGGGCGCCCTGAATCATCTGATTCATGTAGTTCTGCTCGACGGCGCGCTTAATTTCGCTTGCGCCGGCTAGAACAGGTTCGATGTTATAGCCCGTCAGGAGCTGAAGGTCGTCGATGCTCTGGATGTCGAGCGGATCGGCCATGGCAACGATGAGCGTATGATCGCTCTGTCGGAGGGGCAAAAGATTATGGCGAATAGCGAATTCGCTGGGAATGATCTGGAGAGCATCCTCATGTGGCGGTTCCGCGTTCAGGTCGACCAGTGGACACCCGAGCTGTCGGCTCAATGCCTGAAGCAGCGCCGATTCTGGAAGGAAATGCATGCCGACAAGAATCTCGCCAAGACGCTTTTCATTATTTTGTCGACGTTGCTCCGCAAGAGCCTGATCCAACTGGCCCTGCGAAATGGCTTCGTCCTGAACAAGAATTTGTCCCAGCAATGTGCGTTTAAGCGTGAGCAATGCGTTCCTCCGCCCTGTTTAGCCTGAGGCTATATCTAAGGGCACGTGTATAGACGACAGAATCCGTTCCTCGTTACACCCTATAGTTTACTGGTCACCGTATATATATCGTCCACAAGGCCTGCCAATTGGAACTAAATCTCCATCCCGTGCGTCTATTCTCTTGCAACCCTCCATTAATATGCAGATTTACTGGCAGATTATGAGAGACTGTGATAGAATAAAAAGGTATTTGTAAGTGAGGCGCAGAAATACTCGCTCGCTTGCAATCCATTTTCGACGATTCTCCGGGTGTGGAGACGTCAAGCCGTTTCGCAAATTTCAAGATTTCAAGTCCGAGAGGAGTTGGTAAGATGGCAGATCGAATTGACAACGACAGTTCCGTGGGCACAAACTTGCTCATCTTTTTACTCGGTGTGGCAGTTGGTGCAACCGCAGCCATATTGTACGCCCCGGCCAGCGGCGCGGAAACGCGTGCGAATATTTCAGACAAAGCCGTTCAGCTGAAAGACAAGGCTGTCGACCTCAAGGACACGGCCGTTACCAAGGCCACCGAACTTAAGGACACCGCTGTCGCCAAAGCGAGCGAGTTCAAGGACACGGCCGTTGCGAAAGCCGGTGAGCTAAAAGAGATGGCAAGTCAACGCATTAACAGCTTTAAAGATAATGCCGGCGACATTGCTGATGCCGTCAAAGAAGGCGCAAATCACGTAGCACACACCGCTTCTAACGAAGTGAAACATATCGAAGAGGTCGCAAAGAGCTAGCCGTACGTTCTGTTTTTTCAAAGGGCGACGCGCATGCGTCGCCCTTTTTGATTCACTGCCTTTTTCTGACCTGAACGCTAAATGGTCATTTTGGAACGAATATGTTGTACTCGATTCCGAAATTACTGAACTCATACGAGAAGAGAAGTGGCACGAAACAGGCTGCATGACCGTACTTAATATATCATGCACGACATGGAGGTCAGCCCCCCGGCTGATCTTCGGAAAGCGCGACGGAAGGTACGTCGCGAGACACTGGTGACTAAGATGCAGAACATCGCAAATATAACTGAATTGGAAGAGCGAGCGCCTACTGTGCGCAAGCTTCGACGAGCTCCTACCCGCCGACCGCGCGCGACTGTTGAAGTCGATGTGCAGGAAGTCGAGTCGAGCTTCATCGAGGGACTCTTGCAGGACCTCGGCGAGCATGACTCGCTTCGATCCCTCACGGGTCGACGAAAGAGCACGCATGTAGAGCCCACCACCGACAGAATTGAGGGCGCTGCCGAATCGCGCCGAGAGAAGCCGGTGAACACGCATTACAGCGGCGATTCCATGCCCGACTTCTGGACCATGCGCAGCGGGAAGTCTCCGCTGTTGTCTGCCGCCCAGGAAGTGGTCCTCGCCAAGCGCGTGGAGCACGGGGACATGGCTGCCCGCGAGCAGCTCATCAACGCGAACATTCGACTGGTTGCCAGCGTCGCCCGAAAGTACACGGGTCGCGGTATGCCGATTGAGGATCTAATGCAGGAAGGTACGATGGGGTTGATCCGCGCGATTGAGAAGTTCAACTATCGCAAGGGATACCGCTTCAGCACCTACGCCACGCACTGGATTCGACAATCCGTGTCGCGAGCGCTCGCCAATCAGGGAAGGTCCATCCGATTGCCGGCCCACGTGGTCGACTCCATCGGTCGGGTTGCCCGATTGAAGGATGATCTCTTCCATTCGCTGGGGCGAATGCCTTCGCGTTTGGAGGTGGCCAAGGCGGCCGGAATGACCGAGGCGAAGCTCACTCTGCTCTTGCAGAGCGCGGTGATGCCGATCTCGTTGGATACGCCGCTTTCTCCCGAATCGGAGACGCGGATTGGCGACTTCCTGCCAGCTGGCGACGAAGTATCGCCGATGCTGAAGGCGTTCCAGCAGCTCGTTCATGACGAGCTGGAGCATGCGCTCACCACCCTGACCGACAAGGAGCGAGAGGTAATCTCGCTGCGATTCGGCCTGGGCACGGAGGATCCGCATACGCTGGAAGAGACCGGTAAGCGCCTACACCTGACCCGCGAACGGGCACGGCAGATCGAGGGCAAAGCCCTCGAGAAGCTGCGCCAGCCCGCGGTCGCCAACAGGCTGCGCGAGGCTGTTCATTAATAAAAGTCCGGACCTGAGATTTTTCTTGGGTCCGGTTTTTTTGAGTGGGGTCAAGGCGTTGCTCTTCTATCTGACATCCAAGGCTCAATGGCGAATGAGACCACGACCCGCGCGTGCCCGCAGCCTGCCGCCAGATATTACTTTTGCAGACCTTGATGTCTGGTCTGTTGGTATGGTCGCCGGGTCCGCCGTAAACGCGTCCCACGTAAGCGTATACTTAATGTGGTTTGGCCCCGCCGTCACCGAAGGCTTATCGCCAGCGGGCACACTGAACGTGGTTGTGTCTAGCGGCAAAACCAAAGGCAATACTACGGTACTTGCAACAACTCCGTAGTTCCCTACATATCCAAGAAGGTCCAATGCAATCTTCGTGTCGTCGGAACCCACATTCGAATGGAAGTGGACGTTCAGGCCGTCTGTAAGGTACCCGCCGCATTCGATTGTCATCTGCTTATTCGGCACGTCGATTGACATGCCTGCTGAAAAGTGATCAAGTCCATTGCTTTCGGGATAAGGACTCGGAAAACTGCTCTTGGTTGCCGACAATATAGTGGTGTCGAAGCTACCGTCGTCGCCGGTGCGAGTGACCGATCCGCCGGCCTGGTAGGTCGCTTTCGAATTGCCAACTAGACTCATTCCAAGGCCGTTGACACTCCCATAGTCCACCGCTTCTCCCGGTTTAAGCCGCCAGCCGTGGACATCACCGCGAAATTTTAAATCCCAGTCTACATTGAAATGCGTGTCGCCGTCGTCCAAAAACTCGACCTTGAGGTGAACCTTGCCGTGCCACACGGTGAGCGGCACGTGGTTACTGTCATGGCCTCCAACAGTCACCACTACGTCCCCTTTCGCTGTGTCGGGCAAACCACTGCAAATGATACGGTCGGGCTTCCATCCATCTGGCTTTACGGCGAGGTCGTTTCCTCCAATAGTAACGGTGCCTGGTATCGTCCCGAACTTACCATATATCTCGAGTTCATGGACTTCTTCGGTAACGCCGAGAGTTTCGATGCTCGGCGCGAGCAGGCCGAAATTGCCCAAAAAAATGCTTGAGTTTGACGTAAAGACGATGTTGGTCAGTTGGCCCATGTGATTCGTAAATGTGTCGATACCTTGTTCCCGCATGCTTGTCGTGATGCTCGCCAAATCGAACGGCCGCTGAGGGGGTTCATCCTTGATGAATTTGCTCCCACCTAGAAGCCGGTCGAAAACGTACTTGCCCGTAAGGAAGGCGGCGCCGTCGTCAATTGTATTTGTCCATCCCCCGTAGACGGAGGCGCCTTTAAGAAAGCAGGCCTGACGAAAGGAATAGTCGTTACTGTCACAAGCATTGACGAATACGAAGCTGTTGGCGCCGAAGCTCATATACTTCTCGACGAATTTCGAGGTTATACCGTAAAGCAAAAGGGGCCTGACGACAATACCGCGCCCCGCACTCCGCTCCTTTATCGCGCGAGCTATGGTGTACGAAAGCGTGTAATCGCCCATGTCGGCCCTGTTTGTCGCCATGTTGTCCACAGTCACCTCGGTGTTCGTTGGCAATGCGAAGACGATGTGCTTATTGTCGAAAGTAACGGCGTGACCGCCATGGCAATCCATATAGACGATGCCGTCACCGGTTACGGTCTTCAGGGTCTCCAGGGTCATGTCGAATACCTGGCCCGGAGCCTCGTAGCCGTTGCTATTGAGCCAAGGGAGGAAGGTGAACACCGCGGGCGAAATGTTCTGGCCAAAGCCCCAGAAGGCCCGGACGTGGCTGGATTTCGGGAGCTCGTATGCAGCCCGGGTGCGGGAAACAGAAGATCGCGCGGCCATGTCGACTGTGCGATTGTTTATGATGACAAGCAGATGCCCGTTCGTGAGGTGCGCCCATACACACTGGTCTGTTCCTACTCCAGAATCCTTGAACTCAGGCCGGCCTTGCAGATAGCGCAGCATCTCCTGATTGTCCTTATCCGGGTCCACGCCAGGCAACGACTCGAACTTCGCCGTCACAGCGTTCAGCACGGCCAACCTTTGGGTATCAGTGAGGGACCCGCTGCCACCGTCAGGTGAAGAGCCGCCCCCGCAGCCATTTATGCAAATAAAGACCGCAAAAACGAGGCACACTTGTGACAAAATCTTTCGCATTAGTGAGACTCCTTTATTCACAATGGCGTGAGCCTAACAAGCCGCTGGATCGGTTGCAAACAGCGATATAGTACGGTTGCCGTGAAAATGGTAAGGCCGAACAGCTCTTATTGAGGGCGATGCAATTTAGACATGCAGCTGCGTTCAGTGCAGAAACGGATTACCTGATTGAAATGGTCGCCATGCGCTTTGTACCGCATGGATATCAATTATATTTAGTGATTGTGAATCTGTCAAGTCTTGAGTGGTGAATTCACGAGCATACCAGGTCAGAAGAGCTGCTGCATCCGAACCTCAACCGCTCTCGAACGGTTCTGAGCTATGTTATAATGTCGACATGAGGTGACGGCATGAGTATCCCTAATTCCAAACTAGTGAATGATGATAAACGGTTGCAAAAACTGATGCCTGCGTCAGAAGAGATCATCAATATGTTGGCGCAAGCCCCCAACATTCTGGAGTTCAACCCTTCCGAAATCGCCAGAGATCGGGTTTGGGAGCTGGTTGCTCGGGAGAAGCAGGGTGTGCTGACAGAAGATGAGAAGTACGAATTAGAGCACTATGCTCAAATTGAGCATTTGATGAGGCTGGTCAAGGCCCATGCACGCAAACGGTTGCAGACCGCCACGTGAGTATCACTCGCAATAGCTGCCATCGTTCTTATCCATAAACTTCCTGCATTCCCAAACAACACCGACGCACAACACATCACGCAACAAGTCACTCCATTCCGGCCTATGTCATAATGTTCCTGTGACGTGGACCCTCGCCTTACGCGATAACGATGACTTCTACAGGCGTCACTAATGCACGATGACAACACTCTGTTATTCATAAATTACAACATGGGAACCGGAACCAAGTTCGACCACATTCCAAGCCAAAAACAACCCGGCAAAGCAAACGCGAGTTTCAAAATTGCGTTTGTTGATGCAGAATAGGCCCAGCATTTGGCTTCCATCTTTAACCCTGACAAGGTCGATACACAAGCTCAAGAGTATGGTGTGCTCGATACCCCGGTAGACGCCTTTGCATCCGTGCGTCTGTCCATCAGCGAGAGCGCCGCTTTTAGCGTTCCATATGTGGTGATGAACGCACTGTCGACTGTCGTTGCCTGCTATGGACTGCTCGCAAACAGTACCGCCGTTGTCATCGGCGCGATGATCATTGCCATGCTGCTTGGTCCGATTTCCGGTATCGCATTGGCTCTCGTCGATGGTAACTACAAACTCCTACGCAAGGCGATTGTGGCTGAGGCTGGCGGCGCGCTCATCGTACTCATCATCGCCTACCTGATCGGCCGAATTCATCAGGACGTCCCGCTCACCAACGAGATACTTTCGCGTACCAAACCAAACATTCTGGACCTGATGATCGCCCTCTTTGGTGGCGCGGCGGGAGCATACGCTACGGTCTCGCCAAAGGTCAGCGTCGGCCTGGTTGGAGTCGCCATTGCCACGGCTCTCGTGCCGCCCCTGGGTACGTGCGGCATCTGCCTCGCCCGCGGAGATTATGCCCTGGCGTTCGGCGGGTTCCTGCTGTTTTTCACGAACCTGGTAGCTATCCAGTTTGCATCCAGCGTAGTGATGTGGCTCCATGGGTTTCACAAAGTCACGTCGCGGCAGCCGGGTCAGAAAAACTACATTCCCGTCAGCTTCGGGATTCTCGTAATACTGGGGATCGTGCTGGGTGTGAACTTCTCCAAATCACTTTCTGATCAGACGTTTGAAATACGCACGAGAACCGAGTTGTTAAGGGCGCTCAGGGCTTATCCTGGAGTTCACCTTGCAGACCTGAGAATTTCCAAACTGACCGACAAGGTAGTGGTCACTGCCGTTGTACGAGCTCCATATTCCCTCGGTCCCGACAAAGTCAAGGTAGTGGAAGCAGCCCTGCCATCGCCAAAAGATCTTAAACTGGAACTCCATATACGGTCGGTCATTACAAAAGAAGCAACCCGTGGCGAATACGTGAATGACACTTCTGATGAGGAGAAGAATCCTGACGTCGGCGCGCGTACGAATACGCCGTAATCACACCTTGAAATAAATCTTGTGCTTGTCCAGGAACTTCAGGAAGAGCCACCTTGCCATGAACACCGCGGCCGCGCCGACGATCATCTGATACGACCCGCAGTACTTTAGAATCCCTGTCATGAAGAATTTAGCGGTTGCCTCGAAGTCGATGAACCTGTCTCCTACGTAGATGGTGATCGGATTCAGTCCGATGACGAGGAAGAATGGCGTCCAGCGCTTCC
>JBDUAM010000530.1:0-2537 GCA_040004655.1 Chthonomonadales bacterium
TAAATTCGTGCAAAGGCACTTGGTAGGATTTGGATTCTTCTTGAATTCTTACAATTCGTTCTGACTCTACATTTGGAGATCCGCAAAAGCTCGTAATCAACTCAAGAACAAGCCTAGTATTTCCGCCGGTTATATTGCTCAAAAAAGTTCTTATTTCGGAGTTACGTCGTATAGAGTTAAGCATAGCGGTGAGAAATAAGGAAATACTGCTCAAGTTTAAACTCACGCCCTCTAGTACGGCGGGCGCGGTTCGTCCTGCTGCAACACGCAAGGCAAACACGAGCCGTTTGCGGATGACTTGGTGTGCGGGAGGTGGAGATATGCTCAAAACTTCGTTTTTGTAGCCTGACAGTGCGCCACTTAATTTGGAAGCATAGAATGTGGAAGGCCTCAGCGCGACAAAAATCAACATGGTTCTGCTTACCGCCAATTCTTGAGCTACGAGAAACGCCTCCTGCTGAGTTTCAAATGTTCTCTGATCTGCGTTATCAAGAACGATCATGACCTGTCGTCCCAGTCCCCTGACTAGGTAATTAAGTGACCGATGGACGTGTGAGTCTCGATCTTTTGTCAGCGCAGAAAGATGATTTATGCGGGCTTTTAAATATCCAGTGTGATCTACAGATTTAAGTTGACCTTCTACGCTCTCATCAAACTCATCCATTTCGGGGCTGTAAAGCGTTTGTGCAAACTCATTGCTATCGATGTTAATTCCATACTCCTCACGGAGCACTAATGGTACAATTCGCAAAAAATACGATTTTACATCGACCGAAAGGGCTGCCGCTTCTCCCAGATTAACATGAACGTAGCATGTTCTTGATTTTTCATCATCATCGAGTCGTTGAAAGAGGTGCTCAAAAAACGAAGTCTTCCCTACCCCAACATCGCCGACGACAACTATTGGACGCCCCGGAGTGGCAAGAGCTTCACTGCCTACAACCTTCACCGAGCCTTGTTCGATCTTTGTATTCAAGTTGGCGGGCGCTATTCCGTTATCGGAAACCCGCTTGTACCGGGAGGATATTATGCTACCGCTCAGCAGGCTGTTCTCATCTTTGCCGTATACGGAGACGTAGCATTCTTTGTAAAAATCTGACTTAACCTCCGGATTGTATTCGACCTCTTCTAGAAGGATCGTCGCAAGAGTGCGGAGATTCTGCTGAAACGGCGTTCTATACCGATAGGCCTTCGCGTCACCCAGTGTAGTTGATGCCTTGGTTGGGATCCTAGGATTGTGAAGATCTGCGAGCGCTCGAACGGCGGCATTTTCATAGATACCCTCTGGCGACAGAAACCGCCACAGGGTCGGGAATTCTTGGATATACGCGGAGAACCCGTCGAAGACGAAGCACTCGCCGTCAAGCGGGGACGCCCCTTGGCCTACGCTCTGGAAGATAACCATCTGAGGCCCGTTGCAGACCACGGCGAGCCGGGCGCCGTGCAAGGCGCAATATGTTATGACTTGCGCACAGGCTGCCTTTAAAGTTGGGCAAGCATCTACGAGAGAGCGCAGCTTTCTGGAAGATTTCGGTCGCAAGGTCGGCAGGAAGTTGAATTCCTTTGCCTCCTTTTTCGCCTCCAAAGCCGCGCGTACGGGTTTCCCAAGCAGATAATCTGCGCGGCCTCCTGCCTCGTCATATATTTCAACTTCAATGAACGGCTTCTCCCAGCCCAAACACTCAGACATTAAACGATCGATGAACTGGAAGCGATTTTGTGCCTCGCTCCAGTATGGACTCTCGGCGGGGAAAGCCTCGATAATTTTCCGGAGCGCAGCGCGACCTTGATGCATTTCAATGTTGGCTTGCATTCGTCCTCTCGATGGCCCCTGTTCTGATCGCCGAAGATGTCATGTCGCAAACATTGTGATAAAGCGGATGGAAGTCAGCCCAGAATATCGGTTAGAGCGTTGTCATTACCTCGGTAGCAACTCATCGGGGTCAGCGCTAGTCGTGAACTGCGACCGCTGTGCGATGGCGCAGCGCATTCTGCCATGCAACTTTCCGGTGTTAAGGTGCCACATGCAATAACCGTTTACGCTCGGCTCTCACATAGTAGCCGCAACCCCTTGGCTTTCGTCAGATTGAGCAAAAGGCCCATCCGGTCGATTCTCGACGCGATCCCACTTGCTGAAGTGAAGCGCCCGTTTCCACCCCCAGATACTACGCGAAGGCGGTAAAATTCGAGTGGGGGTCACCCCAAGCTCACAAAACTATCCATCACCCGCTTCCGCCCCGCACTCTCGAAATCGATCTCGAGCTTATTCCCCTCGATCTCGGCAATCTCACCGTAACCGAACTTCTGGTGGAACACCCGCATCCCCACCGACAGATCGTCGCGCCCCTTGTTCCCGATACTCACCGCGCTAGCCCGTGCCTCCACCACCCGTGAGGGCTCCCGCGTAAAGGTGCGGCTGGTGAAACCCCCACCCGGGTTCACCCCCGCCGCGCGCTGCCAGCCAGGGCCTCTCCCGGTGCCGCGCGCCACATCCGCGAAGGGATCGGCGCGTTCGGACCAGTTGGCGCGCCACAGGC
>JBDUAM010000215.1:0-8423 GCA_040004655.1 Chthonomonadales bacterium
GGGTTCGGGACGTCGAGCGAATTGGCCAGTACCTTCTCACGCTCAATGCTGACGTGATCTGCCTACAAGAGGTACACGAATGTCTCCCACAATCTGGTGTGGTCGACCAGCCTGCCATCCTCTCCCACATCCTGGGAATGACTTGCGAATTCTCTTCTGGATTGTTGGTCCACGGCGGCAGATACGGCATCGCGACGTTCAGCAAGCTCCCGATGAGACTAGTTGAGCGTGTACAGTTGCCAAACACTACTGAAAGACTGATTGGAATTGTCTGGCGCGAGCGCAGAACGGCTCTCTTGGTAGAAGTGGAAACGCAAAGCGGATGGATCACGGTTGGAAACACCCATTGGAGCCTCCATTCTAAGGATCGACTTGCCAGCGCAGACCGCCTTGCGAAAGCAATGAGTGGTAAGAACGGAATACTGCTCGGAGATTTCAATACGGACGCGAGTTCGGCGGAGGTTAGTCGACTAATGCAGGGAACAGGTTACGTTGATCTCGGCGCCAAGACGAAGGTGATGACCTTCCCCTCGAACCACCCCAACAGAAGAATTGATCTCGCGCTGGCGACAACTGAGCTCAAACACGCTGAATTGACCGTCGGGGAAACCCAGTTGTCAGATCATCTACCGTTGATTGTCGATTGGTGAATAATGTTTCACGTGAAACGGAACGACGGGGATTACCGAAGAAATACCTGATCACCGCCGGCCCAGGCATCGCGGACACAGAGAACGTTGTCGGGGAGTAGCATGTAATTGTCCAGCTCAGCCTCAGCAAGCCAGTGGAATTTACCGCCTTCCGCACTCTCGCGTAGCCCGCCACATAGGACCTTGCACTCGTAAAGCGCGATAAAACTCTGATGCACATTGCCATCCGGATAAGCACAGATGCTGCCGGCGTGCGTGTAGAGCCCGATCAGGCGAACCACTTCCGTGCTCAATCCCGTCTCTTCTTCCGTCTCCCTTATGCAGCATTCCGGAGAAGATTCCCCGAGATCTTGCCGACCACCAGGGATCGACCAGTATGGTCCACGCGTTCGCTTCATGATGAGAATACGTAGTTGATCATCAAAGAGGATAGCCGCTACGCCCGGTTTGAGCGGGACGTTCGGCGCGGGAGCCTCCGGATCATCGTAGTAGAAACGCTCTTCCACTACTCTTCTCCCACAAGCTTCTGGTAGATACCCTCGAACTGATCGTGCGTGTAGTACTGGATCTCAATCGTCCCACTCTCACCTTTGGAACGTATGCGAACCCGGGTTCCAAGCGCGATGGAGAGAGTTTCCTCGATGTCTGCGTGATTGGGGTCGACAGCCGGTTCATTACGCGGTTTACGCTCGACTACTGGCTTTTCGGCAGATCGTTCTCTCGCCAGACGCTCCGCCTCTCGGACGGAAAGCCCCTTGGCGAGCGTCTCTTTGTACAATCCTTCGCGGGCAGAAGGTCGAGCCTGAAGAATGGCGCGTGCGTGGCCTTCTGTGAGGTGTCCTTCTCGAAGTCCGTCCAGAATGGTGGGGGTTAGACCCAGAAGGCGGAGCGTATTGGCAATGGAAACGCGGGATTTGCCCACGCGACGTGCGATCTCTTCCTGCGTGAGGTTAAATTCTTGCGTCAGGCGTGAGTATGCAATGGCGGCGTCGACCGCGTTGATCTCCTCGCGCTGAACATTTTCAATGATCGCGACCTCGAGGGTCTCCTGCGGACCAGCCGGGCGGACAATTGCTGGTACCGATTTCATCCCCGCACGAATAGAAGCACGCCATCTACGCTCGCCCGCGATCAATTCGTAGCGTTCACCCTCAGTCGGTCGGACCAGAAGAGGCTGCAGAATGCCATGTAAACGTATGGACTGCGTCAGTTCCTCGATCTTCTCCTCATCAAAGTGGGTGCGCGGCTGATACTGGTTCGGGATAATGTTGTCTACCGGAATCAACTGCAATGTTGGCCTATCCACCGATACCGTATGGATCGATTCGCCGAGGATCGCCTCTAAGCCTCTACCTATTCCCCGTTTTAGCATGATCCAAAACCTCCTTTGCCATTGCCTGGTAAGCCTTTGCCCCGCGTGATGACTTGTCGTAGAGCGCCACGGGCAGCCCATGGCTCGGCGCCTCAGAAAGCCTTACGTTACGCGGGATGACCGTCTCAAATACCTTGGGTCCGAATGCGGAGCGCACTTGTTCGACCACCTGTTTCGAGCTTCGCGCCCGTGAATCGAACATCGTCAACGCGACGTACGAGATCTGCAACCGAGGATTCAGGTGTTTCCGCACGAGATCAATAGTCTGCACCACCTGTCCGACTCCTTCCAGCGCGTAATACTCACACTGCACAGGGAGAAGAACGCCATCGGCAGCCGCAAGGCAGTTGAGCGTCAGCAGACCGAGGGAGGGAGGTGCATCCAACAAAATGTAATCGTAATCTGCCCGTACAGCCTCGAGTTGATGCCGTAGCAGCGTCTCTCGGCCAATTCTTGAGCTCAATTCCTGTTCCGCGCCGGCAAGATCCAGCGTCGCGGGCACGAGCGTTAATCCATCCACCATCGTGGGAATTGTGCATTCGGCAACAGGCTGCTCGTTGACCAGAAGTTCGTAGACAGTCGCGTAATCCTCAGATCCTGCTCGTGCGGCTGGTCCGTCCGGACCGCATAATCCGCTGGTCGCGTTGCCCTGCGGGTCCGTATCGACCACCAGAACTCTCTTGCCGGCCATGGCGAGATAGGCCGAAAGGTTCACCACGCTCGTGGTTTTGCCCACGCCGCCCTTCTGATTCACTACTGCGATGATCTCACCCAAAGTCCACACTCCATCCCGTAACAACTTACCGTAGGCGGTTAGAGTTGCACAAAATGGTCCATCAATCCTGCGCGATTTGGAACTTATCAGAGAGTTAATCCGCTGCGCGCCCCGGGGGTTGACCGTTGCGACTATAATAAGGAATAAGCAGAAGAAGGCTGATTCACCAGTCATTGGAAAGGCGTACCGTATTGAAACTGAAGTTAGGCATCCCCAAGGGCAGTCTGCAAGAAGCGACTTTTGCCCTCTTTAAGAAGGCCGGATTTGAATTTAGAATGAGCAGTGGCCGCTCGTATCACCCGTCGGTCGACGATCCTGAGATCGAACCGCTGTTGATTCGACCCCAGGAGATCCCGCGATACGTAGAGCAGGGCATCCTGGATGTCGGGCTAACGGGCAAGGATTGGATCGAGAATAACGGGTCCAAAGTGGTGGAGATCGCGGATTTTGCCTATTCGAAGGCGACCCTCAATCCTATAAAGGTGGTACTCTCCGCACAAAATGGTTCTGACATCAACTCTGTGCATGACCTGGAAGGCAAACGCATCGCCACCGAGTATGTGGAGTTGACCAAGCGCTACCTTGAGAAGCACGGCGTGAACGCCGAAGTCGAGTTCTCCTGGGGAGCCTGCGAAGTCAAAGTTCCTGAATTGGTCGACGCCATTGTCGTGAACACGGAAACCGGAAACTCACTGCGAGCTCACAATCTCAAAATTGTCGATCTGCTGTTGGAATCGACCACTCGGCTCGTGGCCAATCAGGCTGCCTGCGATGACCCCTGGAAGCGCGACAAGATTGATAACATCGCGATGCTCTTACGGGGCGCACTGAATGCAGAAATTCTGGTGGGACTAAAGATGAATGTCTCCCGAGCTGATCTCGATAACGTGATGGCGCAGCTCCCCGCGCTCAAGAAGCCGACTATCTCGCAGCTATCCGATGAGAACTGGGTCGCCATAGAGATCATCGTAGAAGAGAAGGTTGTACGGAACATCATCCCTGCCCTGAAGCGCGCTGGCGCGGAAGGAATTGTGGAGTATCCGCTTAATAAAGTGGTATACTGATGTCTCCTGAAATGAGTATAAACGGAGAACTTCTGGCTTGATTGCACAGCTTACCGGTAATGTGGTTCGCGTAGAGGCGAACAACGTGATTCTGGACGTCAACGGCGTTGGCTATCGGGTTTCCGTGCCGCTGGGTGTACTTGCGTCGTTGCCAGAGGCTGGCGGCAAGGTTACGCTTCACACCACCATGCACGTCGCCGTCAATACGATGGAGTTTACGCTCTACGGGTTCGCCTCGCCAGAAGACCAACACATCTTCCAGATCATCACGAGCGTGAGCGGGGTAGGCGCCAAGATCGGCCTCTCCATGCTCAGCATGTATGACGGACGCTCTATCTGCCGCGCTATCTCTGCCAATGACACGAAGGCACTCTCGGCAATTCCGGGCATTGGACCCAAGTTGGCCAGTCGAATCTGCCTTGAGCTGGGCGAGCGGTTGGCGACCTTTGTCTTTGAAGCCAAGATTCACGCTCAAATGGGTACGCAGGAAGCGACGGACAACGAGGCGATTGAAGACGCAGTTGAGGCTCTGGTGAATCTGGGTTACAGCCGAAACGACGCTCGAAAGTCGGTAGAACGCATCACTTCGGTGCCGGGCGGCGCGAAGACCCCCAGCACCATCATCCGCGAGGCGCTAAATCTGCTCTCTACTGGTGGGAAGAGGTAAGCTCCGGCGAAGTTACCGGTTGATCTTCGTCGTCCAGACGCTCCAGTTTTACCGACACAAGCAGTCGATTTGCCCTCGGTCCGCGATAGATTCCTCTCACAGGCGCGGCATCCAGATAGTCTCGACCTGTATGCAAGCGCACATAGGCATCATTCACCACCAGATTGTTCGTGGGGTCAAATCCCACCCATCGTCCATCGGGCAGCAGGCATTCTACCCATGCGTGTGTAGACTGCTCCGCGTGCATTGAGTTATCCCCGGGTGGCGAATAGACATATCCACTTACGTATCGCGCAGGAATGTTCTGGCTTCGGCAGGCGGCGAGCATTACATGCGCGTAGTCTTGACAGACGCCGCGCGGATCGGCGAGAACTTCCGGCAGTGTTGAATGAACGTGAGTAGCCCCCGGCGAGTATTCAATCAGCCTGCAAATGCGCGTATTGAGCGCGATGATATAGCTGGCGGCACACGAATCGGTCTGGCTGCGCACCTCGGCGGCGATATCAGCGGTCTCGCTCATCAGCGGAACGAGGTCCGTAGGCGTTAAGAACTCTGCGTAGTTATCCTGAAAGTCCCGGTTCCCGTAGATATCCATATCGTCCACCAACAGGTTCATCTCTTGAAATGGGTTAATCAGCAGTGAGTCGACCACGGCATGGGACTCGATCTTCAATTCGTTGTGGGGCGCCACCATGCTGAAGTGTTCCACAGGTCCGCCAGATTCGTTGTAGAGAAATGATTTCACGTCTGGCTGAACGTCCAGGCGATACGAGACAACCTGCTGCCAGGCGTCCTCAATCGGTTTCAGGCGGACTTCATTCTGCCCCTCAATGACCATGCCGGGGTAGAAGTAGTGCGTGAGGTGCGTCAGTTTTAAGCGCATGAACTGTTTCCTATTTCTCGACTAGTACTTCAAGTATACGCGCCGAATGGCATTGCCGACGTCCGCACATCGCTCCTGAACATCCTCCAGAAATTCGTGCAGACCGGAATGGATGATCTCCCGAGCCGTGAGAAAGTTCAGGTGGTTGTACAGTTTGCCACTTTCGCGTTCGGCGTCATTGGCCGGCGTGGTTGTGGAATTGCCGCTTACTCGACGCAGGCAACCGTCCACGCGACCGACGCTGTGCCGCACCGACGCCGGAAATTGACCACTGAGTATGAGAAAATCAGAGACATTCGCGGGAGTCACCTCATGGTAGGTCTTGCGGAATCCCTCGTATGCGCCTACGGATTTCAGCACCGCGATCCACCCATGCACGTCGACCGGGCCGCCTACCCCGAGCGGATCGGAACTTGCAGTTTCTTCTCGCCCCAGGGTCTCGCCGACGTGCGTGAATCGGGGCAGAATGTCGTGGTATTTCACATCCAGCAGTCGAGCCGACTGATCCGCACGCTCCAGAAATCGACCCGAATCCAGGAAATCGCGGCTCTCGCCCATCATCAGGGTGCGGTTGGTGATGCCCTGAAACAGGTGGCTGGCGTTCTTAACCCATTGAAAGAACTCGTGCGGCGAAACTTCCATTACCTGATCCATGTTCCAGTGCTGAAAATCAATCCACGTTCGATTAAGCGTCTCCCACATCTCCGATGAAATGATCTCGCGAATGGTGCGTGCATTCTCCCGAGTCGACTTCAGGCATCCCCGGATGGAGTCGGGATTCTTCTCGTCAAAGACAAAGAACTGGATGATATTTCGCTCCTCTTCAGCGCCATATCGGTCCTTATAGGCCTCCTCGCTACCCGAAATGGCGAGCAGTGAATTCCACTGCGTGGATTTGTCGATGAGCGGGCTCTCCAGCCCAAAGTGGTAATGCACGTCGATCATGCGGGCGGTGGCCTCAGCACGCTCGATGTAGCGGCCAATCCAGTAACAGGAGTCGGCGTCTCGGCAGAGCATCAGGCGCGCCCTCCCTGTGATTGGGACTGCGTCTGCGATGTGGCCGGAGTGTCTGCCAGCACCCACGTGTCTTTGCTGCCGCCACCCTGCGACGAGTTGACCACATAGGAACCCTTGCGAAGCGCCACACGAGTGAGTCCGCCCGGAATGATGGTGATATCGTCGCCGACGAGTACAAACGGACGCAGGTCGACGTGTCGGCCCTCAAAATGATCGTCGATGAAGCAGGGGCAGCGTGAGAGTTCGATCAACGGCTGCGCGATATAGTTGCGCGGGTCAGCCTTCACCTTGCCCCGGAACTCCTCCAGCTCCTGCCGGGTTGCCTGCGGACCGATCAGCATGCCGTAGCCGCCCGATTCGTTTGCCGCCTTGATCACCAGCTTTCCGATGTTCTGCAGAATGTAGTCGAGTTGCGACGGCTCCCACGCTAGGAAGGTGTCAACATTCGGGATGATAGGCTCTTCCTTGAGGTAATAGTCGATCATCTTGGGCACGTAGGCGTAGATCACTTTATCGTCCGCCACGCCCGTGCCGATTCCATTGGTCAGAGCCACGTTGCCTGCGCGATAGGCGTTCACGAGACCCGGGACTCCCAGCGACGAATCCGCACGAAAGATCAGTGGATCGAGGAAATCGTCATCCACGCGGCGATAGATCACATCTACGCGCTGTTTGCCCTTGGTGGTTTTCATGTAGACAATGTTGTCATCTACAAAGAGGTCACGTCCCTCCACCAGCTCAATCCCAAGCTCGCGGGCCAGAAAGCAGTGCTCAAAATAGGCGCTATTGTAGATACCAGGGGTGAGCAGTGCGACGGTCGGGTCGACGCGATAACTCGGAGCCAGGGCGCGCAGATTTGCCAACAGGGTGGTGGCGTAGGAGTCGATTGGGCGGACGGAATTCTCGCGAAATAGATGTGGAAACACGCGCGTGAGCATCCACCGATTCTGCAGGACATACGAGACGCCGGAAGGGGTTCGACAGTTATCCTCCAGCACCTTGTAGGTGCCATCGACGTCGCGGATGAGGTCTGTACCGCAGATGTGCGCGTAGACATCTTTGGGCACCTTGGCGCCAATGAACTCCGGCCGAAAGTTGGGTGCGTTGACCACGAGCGAGCGCGGAATAATCCCGTCCTTTAAAATCTTCTGGTCGTTGTAGACATCTTTCAAAAAGAGGTTGAGGGCGTGAACGCGCTGTTTCAATCCGCGCTCAATGTGGCTCCATTCGTCGGCAGGGATGATGCGCGGAAGCAGGTCCACGGGAAACGGCTTTTCCGTGCCCTGCTGGTCTCCGTATACAGTAAACGTGATGCCCTGATTGAGGAGGGTGACATCAGCGAGGTCAGCGCGCGCGTGAAACTCCTGCACGTCCAACGAGTTCATCCGCTGAAAAACGGGAGCATAGCTGGGGCGGGGCTGTCCGTCGACTGTGAACATCTCGTCGAAGAATCCGCCGGTCTCGTAGTCCTTGAAAAGCGTCATAAAAAAGTCGCGCCCTGGAGGTTGCGTGTCCATCGCGGACGCCGCAGATTTTTCGAGAGGGGAGGCAGCATCGCCTTAAAACGGATGGATAGATTATAGCCTGTAAGGTCGAGTTTTGTGGTGGGAGTGTTCTGAAGACTGAAGACTGAAGACTGAAGACTGAAAGCTGAATATCTGAATTAACGTTGGCGGACGTATCCGAACCATCGTCTTGACGCAACGCACAAGCAGATCCTTCGGTATCGCTCAGGATGACGTGACTTGAGGTTTTGCTTATGTATTTAGAAACGTGAAACCTGCCAACATGTCATCCTGAGGCACGAAGGAACTGCTTGTGCGTCGATGTGTCCAGTAGGTTGTTTGAGCGTCGCCGCAGGCTTCCTCTCCTTGCGCGAGAGAATTATGCTCCAAGCCAAAAGTTGTCCGCGCAGGGAGAGGTTAGGTGAGGGTCCAAAACGGAACTCCCGACCAGATTACAACGGTTGAAAATCGACCCTCATCTCGGTCTTCT
>JBDUAM010000276.1:0-8409 GCA_040004655.1 Chthonomonadales bacterium
GGTCCAATTGTACGCCCATCCTGTCCATCAGCGAGAGGTAGAGGCTGCAGATCTTTCGATTTTCATCCCCTTTGTCCTTGTAATTCAACACTCGCCCCGTCTCCAGCGTACCGCCCATTCCGCCCAGCGTAAGCACAGGCAGGTGTGAATTATCGTGGACCGATCCAGAATACATATTGGAGAGCCAGAGTAGGCAGGTGTTATCTAAAACGCTGCCATTTGCCTCCGGCATCGCCTGCAGCCTGCCTGCGAGGTAGGCAAGTTGGGTCGTGTAGTGTTGCGTGATGCGTAAGTAGTCTTTCGAGGTGTCTGTATGCGACGCCGGGTGGTGCGCATCTCGCACGCCAAGGAACGGATAAAAGAGGCCAGAGAGGTCTCGGCACATGAGCATGGTAGCAATTCGTGTCTTGTCGGTCTGGATGGCCAGCGCGACGATGTCGCACATCAAACGCATGTGGTCGCGGATATCTTCCGGCAGACCGTTTTCCGGTCGTTTCATCGTAATCAGCGATTTGCCCTTGTCATTCGCTTTAGTAGCCGCCTTACCAAGTTCGCCACGCATCTTCTGCGCGCGCTGCTCGACTTCTCGCACGCTGGATAGATACTCATCTAATTTGGACTGATCGTTTCGGCTGATTCGCGTTCTCAATGTCTTAGCCTCGTCATTCACGCGATCGAGTATGCTTTCAAGCCGACGATTGCCGTTGTTCTCAAACAGGCTGTCGAACGCAAGTGAGGGATAGACCTCCGTCGGCACTGGCGAGTCAGCCGTCTGCCACGAAATGTGGGAGCTATAGGCCATGGAGAAGTTTGACTCATGGAATCCTGTAAGTGGCTGCTCGCAGGCCAGCACCAGGCTCGGCTGAACCGTCTCCTGTCCCAATTTTGCGGCCAACACCTGATCAATACTAATACCACCGTGAAGTACGGTTCCCCTCGTGAGAGGCATTCCCGATAGAATGTTGCCCGTCATCCCCGGGTGGATTCCAACACCGGTAGATGGTTTGTTGAAGAGACCAATGATCACATTCATTTTGGCTCTAAATGGCTCTAGCGGCGTCAAGCTCGGGCCAAGCTCCATCTGCGCGCCTTCGCCCTTTGCCCACCAGTTGCCCGGGCTGATCCCGGTCCCCATGAATTGAACCACGAATCGCTTCGGTGGAGTCTGACCTTCAGGAGTTATCGCCGCGCCACCCCATACCGGCAGCGACTCCATCCACGGCAGGGCGACAACAACGCCTGCACCCTTGAGGAAAATACGGCGAGATACTCCGCGGTTCGACTTCTGATTATCTGAGTTCATGGTTCTTAGTTCCTTGCCAGTGTGGCTGCGACGCGTCGATTTCGAAATTGTTTACTGGTAACTATGGTATCGACCATTGTACCAAATCGATAGCCATTAGCAACCAGGTTCTTTTGAATCTGGCGCAAGGTCATATCGTCTGAGAGTTGTAAGCCTCTCCCTAAAGCATAAGACAGCAGTTTGTGACCGAAAGTATCCAGAAAATCTTGCTGGCGTCTTTGCAAAATGAAATCTTGCAGTCCCCTGACGCCGGTCCGCTCAGTTCCACCGGGGAATGGAGCCTTCATATCGACCAGTCGACCCCCGAGGTCTTTCGAACGCAACTCACCTGTTGGACCGTAACCCTCAAACACAAGACCGTAAGAATCAAATCGCGCATGACAGCCGGCGCATGCCGGATTTTCACGATGCTTTGCCAGCGCCTGTCGCAGAGTAAGGTCCCCCATTTTGCTCTCGTCTTTTGGCAATTCGGGCACAACGGCTGGTGGCGGAGGAATCATCTCGCCGAGCACTCGTTTCACTACCCAGTACCCTCGTTTGACAGGACTGGTTCGGAGGCCAGGAGAGTTCTTCGTTAGGAAGGCAGCCATCGGCAGAAGTCCGCCGCGACCGTAACGAGTGGCATCATCGATGCGAATCCAGTCGTTGGGTTTGTTGAATGACGCCACTATATTGTAGTGCTTTGCCAGCGCTCGATTTACAAAAGTTTGCTTGCCAAACAGCATATCCAGGACGGAATGGTCCCCTTGGATCATGTCATTCAAGAATCTGACCGGCTCCTGGTACATTGCTTCGCGCAGATTGTTATCGAAAGTTGGAAATCGATCCCGGTCGACTGAATTTAGCTCTTCGAACCTGCGGAAATCGAGCCAGTTGCCACCAAACTCTACCGACAACGCCTGACTACGCGGGTCCTTCAGCATTCTATGAGCCTGCGCCAGAAGCACTTCCGGATTGTGCAGATCATTCGCGGCTGCGTGCGAAAGCAACGCATCATCCGGCATGCTTGACCAGAGGAAATAGCTCAATCGACTTGCCAGCGCGTAGTCGGAGAGCGGCTGAACGCTATCCCCACTTGTTTGCGGAACCTTATGCTGAACCAAACTCGCCGTTTTTATTCCCCTGGATGACCCTTTGGCCTCCGATCCATACCCATCTTTCAGGATAAACAGGAACTTTGGCGACATGAGGATCTTGGCGACGGAGTCTCGGATGGCATCCTCATGGGTCAGACCTTCACTCTTGCGAAGCGTACTGTAGAATCCGAGGACATCCGACTTTTCCGCGGCAGTCAGAGGACGCCGATAAGCCCGCCGAGCAAAATCGACCAGCGACTGCAGATGCAATGGCTCGGCAGCCAGTCGGGCACGTTCCACCCAGCGGATGTTGGTTGAAACCCACTTGAAGTGATCTTCAATTGCCTTGAGCGCCATCGCATCCCCACCGCGGCGTTTTGCTTTAGCCAGGTAGAGCTCGCCGAGCAGTTTGATCTTTGGATCGGTCAGGGCTTCTTTGTCTTCTGCGCGTGCAAAGTTGAATTCGGGATCGGTGATGGTCGCCGATTCGGCGCGTTCGTAAACAAAGAACTCGGAGTGCATGCGCTCCGGAATGAACGCGACCATATCAAAATCCAGCCACATCCGGTCGAGCTCTTTCTGCCCGTTGGCATCCAGAAGCAACTCCATCAACGGAGTGTCATCGCGGAAGTAGCCCATGGAGTTGTGAAGCCCGGCGGTCAGAAGTCGACCCTTGTCGCCGGGATCATCCACGAACATTCGACCGCGTTCGGCGATGTAGAACGCGTCCGGAAATACGCTGCAGAACTTCTCAAAAGATTTGATGTACGGCGCCCGTTCGGCCTCATCCGTCGGCACAGCGAGATCGGCATCTGCCGGATCGGTAACTGTTTTGGCCGGCATATTGCGTCGAGCCGGAATCGTCTTCGTGGGAGGAACACCGCCGATTTGCAGAGTAGATGGACTGAGGGATCGACGGTGGGAGGCGTACTCGCGATCCTTCCAGAGTACGAAGACCTGTCCACCATTGGAGAATCCGCCAGGAACTTTGAGGTTGTCAAAATGCCACGCGACTTTTTTGCGGGTGGCTGCCGTCCAGTCTCTCAGCGCATTACACTTTACTCGGACCGAATCGTCAACGCCCGGCCCCTGTTTGGGAAGCGCATTCCATGTCTCTTGCAGCGTCGCGACCGGCCCTACCTTCCCGGCTGGAAAGGTAAGCGTCGACCAGATGGTATCAAGATATTTTGCGCTGACGTGTTGACCGGCAGCAATGGCCGAGAGGGACGCATTCGGCATACCCAGCAACTCTCGATTTCGGTATCTCCACGCCGCATAGAAATAGTCGGCGAGATCGGTGGGCTGTTTGCGGTAGAAATCGACAATTCGCAGGATGCAGTATTTGTCGCGATCCGTCTCGGCGAGCACCGGATGCGCGGCGAACTCTATTCCCCGCGAAGTTAGTGCGGCGCAGTTGGAGATGTCGCGGGCGGCCTGCGTGTACTTTTTGATCAGCGCCGGGGAGAGCGTGAGCGACTCGCCCGAGTTATCAAATCCCTCTTGATTGGCCGGGTCGACCGGGAATTCTTTCGTTGGGTGGAGATCAGCGCCGGTGAGGTCTCGGATGGTGTAGTCGTACTCGGAATTGCTCAGTCGATGGGCGAGTACAGGTCCCGGATCACCGGCCGTTCGGTTCGCCTCATACTCTTTTACATCGCGAATCCACGTGACGACGGCGGTCCGCACATTCGGGGTAGGGCGCTTAGGGATTCCGTCGGGCGGCATCTGGTTCGCGGCAACTCTTTCCAACAAAAGCGACCAGTGCGAAATATCTCTGGTGACCGAGGCGATGCCGGTGTATCGCGTCAAATCGAGCTGCGCCTGCGGCTTATCCTTGCCGTGGCACGACACACAATAACTCTTCAGGAAGGGCTGAACGACGGTCGCAAATCGAGCTTCAAGACCCTTGCGAATCGCGTCAGTACTCTGCGGACGCGCCGCGCCAGACCAGCTCATGGAACCCGCAAAGGTGAGAACAGCGGCAGAAACGCCGGTAACGACAAGATGGTTAAGGGACTTACCTGACATTCAGCTTATCTTTCGGAGAGCAGTTTTTGCGACGAACAGTCGAATATCACGCCTTGGATATATGTTGATTGGACGGCATTGAGCGTCCAAAGTGACGGGTAACTTTATATCAGGTCAAAGGTAATTGGTCGAAAGAGGGAGTGCTCTCCGATGAGCTCCCCCATTCTCCCACTCTACCATTCAAGATTGCCTACTTCACGCTCTTCAAAAACCCGCGCGCCGCCATCCACTTCTCGCACTGCCCCGGCCAGGTGCTCACCGACGGATCATTCCCTCCCAGACCCATTCCATGCGGACCGTGCTCGTAGATGTGCAACTCCACCGGCACCTTGAACTTGCGGCATGCCATGGCAAAGAGCAGGCTGTTCTCCATGGGCACCGCCTGATCGTCGGCCGTCGACCAGAGGAAGCACGGCGGCGTCTTCTCGGTCACCATTTTGTCGTTGCTGAGACTGTCGACCAGCGACTGTGGCGCATCCATTCCCAGCAGGTTGTAGCGAGAGCCCATGTGCGCGAATGGCGGATTCAACTCAATCACCGCATAACAGAGCACCCCGAAATCTGGTCGACAGGAGAACTTATCGATGGGGTCGGCGGCATTGGCATCGCCCGCATCAAAGTGGGTGACCGCAGTCGAGGTGAGGTGTCCGCCCGCGGAAAATCCGAGAATACCGACCCGTTTGGGATCGAGGCCAAGCTCCGCGGCCCGGGAGCGCACGACGCGAATTGCCCGGTTGGCATCGTTGATCATGCAGGGGTGTCTGTACGGCGCGAGGCGATATCGCAGCACCGCCGCAGTCACGCCAAAGCTGTTGAGCCATTTGGCAATCGGGTAACCCTCGTGCTCCGCCAGTCCGCCATATCCCCCACCCGGGCAGACCACAACAGTGCATCCGTTCGCCTTGCCGGCGTCGGGCTTGTACCATTGCAGCGCGGGGATATCTTTTGGCTCTGTGCCCATTGCACCGGGAGCGCCCTTCGACCAGAGCGGTTCGTATGTGGGACGGTCCTGCGCTATGGCTGCGACGGACGTTATCATTGCGAATAGTGCTATTAGAGCAATTTTTGACAAAATGTTCTCCTTCGAATGCGAAACGGAATGCGTATTGATTCAACAAAGATTGAGGGAATTCCTCAATGAGTTAATCACTATGATAGGATCTCAAAAGAGAGATGGGAAAATTGGCTCACGCCGATAGTTAAAGCGAGTCGCTTTGCATGTCCATGATGGATTCGAGTTCGGCTATCGTCTCGAAGTCCTTTGGGCGTCCAGCCGCCCTTTTTGCAATGATCAGATATTCCAGATCAATACATCTGCAACGAACTCCAAACGGATCAACCCAAACAGAGTGTCGCTCTGCTTCTTCGAAAGACCCTAATCCAGCTACTTCCCCCATAATGTCAATATCGCCCAAAGTTGTCACAAATGTAAAATTGAGACCTCGCCAAATCGTGTCACCATCAAATATAAACGGTAGACCTTCAGGCGCTCCCCTCAAATAGGGTTTCGTATTCTCCAAAGCATTGACTATGCGCGCCGCATTTTCTTTCGTTCGCTTGTAGAAAATGTCAACATCCGAAGTCAATCGCGCCGAGCCGTGTACCGCTGCAGCAATGCCACCAATAACTATAAATTCGACTTCATGTTCGTTGAGCAGCCCGAGAAGTTCTTGAAATTGAGTCACGACGAGTCTCTCATGCGTTTACCAGCAGCTTTCAATTCTTCTGCGACGAGTTGGAGCGCCATCAACTTTTCAAGTCGCTGGGTAACGGTTAGTTTCAAATTTTCTCGAAGCAGCGATCTGTCCACATCTTTCATGTACAATCGAATGATCGGGTCAATATAGCGTTCTTCTTTTTCAGTTTCCATTGGCTTGGTCCTCACCGATTCGTCATGTCACTCCGCAAACTCCGGGAATGGACACTACTTACTTATTTCATTATACCGGTGGCAGGAATCGGCAATCAAGTAAACTACTCGTGCCCTTAGAACCGGTGATCTTCTCCGATTATCCTCCGCATGGTATGATATGCCATTCAAGCCGTTCTCTTTGAAGGGAGAGCAGAGGTACATGACAGATCAATCTTTAGAAATTAGTCCGAATACCTCTAATGCATTGACCGCAAAATGTGAAATCGAAGCCATTGCCGCAAAGTGTCGAACTGATATTCGGATTGTAGGTTCGCAACTTCGTCGGTTTACGCAAGAATACACCCTCTGTTTTCGATGAAAACGTAATCGGAGCGCGGGCGTCCCCGCCCGCAATGGTAGAGTTGGAATTACGCCTGACTTTGCGCCCGAGGACGGGCGCGCTCCGACAGCATTGTGCTCATTACAGGATATACGTCCAAAGCAGTACCCTCCTACGTCGCAATGACCGAATATGGACTTTGCGGTAGCACAGATCATCATTTGAATCGATTTACGTAAAGCATTGGCTCCATAGCACGCCAAAACGGCATTGTACTTAAGTTGGTATAATGGACACATAAAGTCGTTCACGGTACGGATTCAAGGAGGTCGCGATGCCCGATAATTCCCCGAATAACTGCCCGAATACAATCCATATACAGGACCACGAATTATCAGACGAAGACCTAATACGGTCTGTAATGTTGACTTCTACCGAGTCCTTCAAAAAAGTCTGGGACAACGACGAGGACTCCGTTTACGATGACCTATAATCCAGGGAACGTGGATTTATGCAGCTCCTGTTCACGGGTTAGTCTGGCGATTAACGGCGGCGAATATATGCTTTCGGAGGACCCATGTCAAGACTAATCCCAATTATCTTCGCTCTCAGCGCAATCGTAATCCCAAACACCATAGCCGCCCACGAGTCGACCGCCCCAAAGAAGCCAAACATTCTCCTCATCCTCGCGGATGACATGGGGTACTCCGACCTCGGGTGCTTTGGCGGGGAATTCCACACACCCAATCTGGATCGACTGGCTAAAAATGGGCTTCGATACACACAGTTTTACAACACCGCTCGCTGCTGGCCGAGCCGGGCCGCCATCCTCACCGGGTACTACGCCCAGCAGGTTCGCCGCGATACCATTCCGGGCGTGCTGCAAAACGGAATGGCTGGCATTCGACCCACGTGGGCAAAACTTCTGCCGGAACGCCTCAAGCCTCTCGGCTACCGGACGTACCACTCTGGCAAGTGGCATGTGGACGGCACGCCGCTGAAAAATGGGTTCGACCGCTCTTACTGGGTCGAGGATCAGGATCGGCACTTTAACCCGAAGGACCTCTATCGGGACGATGTCAAGCTGCCGCCCGTGCCTCGCGGGACCACATATTACGACGCAACTGCCATCGCCGATTCGGCCGTTGAGTTTTTGTCGGATCACGCTTCGCAACACGCCGATCAGCCGTTCTTTGAGTACCTCGCCTTCACCACGCCGCACTTCCCGCTCATGGCTCCGGCTGAGGACATCGCGAAATATTCTGGTCGATTTCATGCCGGCTGGGACCAGTTGCGCAAGGAACGATTGGCGCGCATGAAGAAGATTGGCATTCTGAATTGCGACCTGAGCGATCGGACGCCCGGAGTCCCTGCCTGGGATACTCTGTCAACCGCCGAGCAAGACGCTTGGGAACGCCGCATCGAGGTCCACGCAGCGATGGTCGACCGAATCGACCAGGAGGTCGGGCGAGTCCTCGATCAGCTCAAAAAGACCCGCGACCTGGACAACACCCTCATCTTCTTCTTGAGCGACAACGGCGCCAGCGCAGAGAAGCTCGTCCGCGGCGACGGGAATGATCCGAACGCGGCACCCGGTTCGGCGGGCAGCTTTCTCTGCCTCGAACCCGCCGGAGCCAATCTCTGCAACGCTCCCCTCAAGCGCTCCAAGATCTTCACGCACGAGGGCGGGATATCCACGTCCCTAATCGTCCACTGGCCAGCGAGGATCAAGTCGAAGGGACAGTTCCGTCGCACGCCGTCCCACCTGATCGACCTTGCTCCAACTATTTTGGAGATCGCGGGCGCAGCT
>JBDUAM010000554.1:0-2512 GCA_040004655.1 Chthonomonadales bacterium
AACGTAATAGCCAGCTTGTTTCAATTGCTCCCAATAGGTCTGCTGCACCTGCTCGGGACTCAAAGGGGTGGCGAAATCGTTGATCCCGCTCGTACCCGCATATTGGCTCAACATGATGCTGGCGCGGCTGGCGCAGCAGATTGGCGTAGTGCAAAAGTGACTGTCGAAGATCACGCCCTCATGTGCGAGGCGGTCGAGTTGCGGCGTCTCGATGATACGGTTGCCCATGCAACCCAGTGCCTCCCGCCGGTGATCGTCGGCAAGCATAAACAGAATATTGGGGCGCGCCGAAGCTTCACCGCTCTGCGAACGCGCTGTCCGCCCCATGACTGCAGTAGCCGCAGCGAGTTCCAGAAAGTTACGCCGGGATATAGCCATACTGTTTTCTAACCTCCATTTTGGGTGATCTGCTCGTTGAACTGCGACCTCGGAACTTCGGGGCATTCTCAGCAGCTGCTTCACATTTGCCGCTTACCGCATTGCAAATTCTTTTAGTACCCCTTTATTGAAGTAGGGACCTTCGACTGGACTAAAGGTAATAAAGGGTTCGCCCTCAAGATCTTGGATTGTTGGCATCTGCCGGTTCGTGTTCTGTTGAAGCAGGAGGCCTGCCTCATCGAGCGTGCATCCATGCCGAATCGCGGTCATGAGATCCAGCACCTCCCACTCGAAGTGTGGACGCCATGTTCGGCCCATTTGTCGTAAGCAGTGGCAGGTGAAGCTCCCGAGCGAGCGTGATCGCCGCCGGATTGCGAGCCTCCTGTTCGCAGATACGGTGAGGCGCTGCAGTTCCACGTAGCCACCGTTCCGCCCGAAAGTTCGGGCCAGAGATCCCAGAACCCGACGTCCTTCGTCCAGCCCCCATTGCGCGAGAGTTGATGCAAGTGGGCCTTCATCCCGTTCCGGGATTGTGTGAGGCCGCCAAGTCTCCGGAAGGACCTGGCAGTTGAACTCCACGGTCGAGATCTCGGCACCGATGTGCGACCGAAGGCCACGCCCGAACCTTTCCTCTTGAAGAAGTCCAGACCATCAAAGCATACCTGCCACAACTCCTATGCGACAGTTCTGCGTTCCCCCCATCGCTTCAATCAAACCGCTCCATCCTTGAAGAGGATGAAGTAGGTATCGTTCTAAAAATGATACAGAACGATGCCATATCCCACCCCCGCTTCGTCCGTAGTCTTCGCGACCTGGAACGCCATAAACTTTCCATTCGTAGACACGACAGGATTCGAAGATTTCCAACCCTGGTAATCGTTGAAGTGAGTTAGACGTACGAAATCCTTACCCGTTCCGTCAAGCCGCAACTTGTAGATATCGATATTGCGGCTGCCGTGGTTTCCGCCTAGTTTCGCCACCTGACGGTCACCTTCTACGCATGTGTATTTGCCATCGGCAAATATCCCTTCACACTCGTTGTAGGTTCCGGGCGCTTTCGAGAAATTAGTGACTTTGCCCGTCTTCAAATCAATCCCCATGGCAGAGGCAAGTATCTCCGTCCCCTTGGGCAGGTCTTTGCTGTCATAGCAGGTAAATGTCATCTTTGTGTCGTTATCATAAAAATCCTGAGCTTCCAGATGGCAACTGTCATCGTGGCTCTCATAAACCATCTTCTTGTTCAAGAGTTTTGGCACACCGCCGGAAAGGTCGACGTCCGCGACCATCAGACGAGAATAGTTTTTGGGCATACCTGGAACCTGAGCTGGCAACTCGGAATACGAGATCTTCATACTCTTTTTCGAGATTGCCGCACCTTCGCTCATCTTCTGGCCGAAACGAATCGGCTTCGATCCAGGCTTCTGGCTGAGATACCAGAGCTCATTGTCTCGTGACCGGCTGACATGGATATCCGTAAATCTTTCAGGGCCAATCAAGATGTAATCCCCATTGGGGAGGTGCATGATGCGCAGAAATGCTGTTCCCGGCACACTGCAGGTGAGGCAGCGGATGACGCGAGTCTTCAGATCCAGCACAAATGCGTCGCCGAAACTTTTATCCATGAATGCAATGCGCTGATTATCCGGAGAGATGTCAGCACGTTCGCCAAAGTGGGTAATTAACTCCATATTTTTCGGCAACGAATCGAGGGGGTTACCCGGTTTCCGCTGAGCGCACAAAGGCATCGTTAGCAGCAGAGAGATCAGTAAGGCTTTGATAGGCATTGTTGTTACCTTCTTGGTGAGAGATTGATAGGGTTAGAGATTGAGTCGTCAGCCGAAGCCATCACGTTACGCTTGAATCGAATCGATTGAACCGCCGCTAGAGCAATTCTCCTGTCGGGGTATAAGGCGACCTCGGAGTCTCCGCTATTTTCTCCAAGGGGAAACGGCACTCTTCGTCATTCCACTTCACAGCAACAGGAGAATTACTCTAACTACTTCTTTTTGAGATTGCATAGTAAGGCTGGTTCGAGAGAGAGGCATTAAAAGCCGGATACAACCAGGCTGAATCGGTTCCGCGGCTCAGTTCGAAGTAGTACTGCAATGGGTAGACGGAGTCGGTGTAGTCCGCT
>JBDUAM010000352.1:0-2509 GCA_040004655.1 Chthonomonadales bacterium
TCCCTTCAGGTTGCCGCCGTAATACCGTGCAAACGCAGTAAATCCGCAGCTCGTTACCACGCACTTAATTCGCGGATCAAATGCCGCAGTGAAGAGTGCATTGTGCCCACCAAGTGAATGCCCGATGGCTCCAATTCGGTTGGGATCGACCTCGTGCATGGACTGCAGCAGGTCGATGGCGCCCATGTTATCCCAGATGGCCTTCATGGAACCGCTTGCCCAACGATCCGAAGGTATTTGAATTTGATGATCCCCCAGCATTGGATATTCTGGCGCGACGACCACAAATCCACGCTCGGCCAGTTCGCTACCGTAATGCATATTAGGCCGGCCGGCTAACCCAATCGTTTCGCGGATGGTCTGGTCGGTAGTCTGGTGTAGGCACAGAATGGCAGGAAGCGGATGCTCATGGGTTTTGGGAATCAACAGGTAGGCATTAACCCGTTCGCCCGGCGCAGACTGGTAGGTCAACTTTTTTCGGATGTAGGTGCCGGCGTCGACTTCTTCGGATACTTGCACGTCGAGACGCGCTCGCATGTTTTTGCCGGGGAGCGGCCCCATCACGCGTTCCATTCGCTTGAGGATGTCTTGTCGATTTATTGCTTGCTCCAAACTGTCGACGGATGTCGGGTACCCGGGAGAACTTGTAAAAATCCACGAGATGCCCAAACTTAGGATTGAATTCAAAATAGCTTTGGTTGACAATGACAGCTTCATACATCTGTCCTCAACGCCGAATAGTCGGGATTATCGGATAATCCTGTCGGCGATTGCCGTGACTATACCAGAATAGCCTGATCAAAACGAGGTCGAAACATATTTTCGAAAAACTATTGACTCCAATAATTTACCCCGGTAAACTATGTCAATTACTGCGGTAAAACATCTGGGCAATGGAGAAGCAGAATGAAGAGAGAATCCATCTATTCCGTCGCCGGCGTAATAGCCATCGTTACCACGCTGGTTGTATTTGTTGCTCACGCTCAACAGGGTCGATTGCAGCCTGTGCCCCGGGTTGTGACAAACGATGAAAAGGCCTTTCTCCTCTTGCCACCGGAACTGATTGCGGCTCCTGTGATTACGCACGTCGATCCCTCAGGTGATGGCAAATACGTACTGGTACAACGAATGCAGATGAAGTTAAATCCTGCATCCCTGACTCCTGAAGGTTTGCAGGCACTGGACAAGGCGCCACCTCCAATAGAACAGCAGATCATTCTGTGGGACAGCAAGTCAAAAGAGAGCCGGGTAGTCTGGCGTGGCAATGCAGACGTGCATGTTAGCGACCTCGGGTGGCTGAAGGGCAGCAGCGTGGCGATGGGGATTGTCACTCAGATGTCTCGTGAGAATCCTGCCGACGTGACTTCGCGGATGAACATCCATTATTCCCTCTTGCGCGTTTCAGCTGCATCAGATAAAGCACAGCAGATTCCTCTACAAATGGAAGATGAAGGAACATCATTCGCGCTCATTCCCAGCCCGGTCGAATCGATCACGTTTCTTCATAAATTTTATGCGATGGCTACCCCTGAAGGAGTGACGATGAACCACGCGATCTCCCTCATCAAATCCGATGGACGAACGGTGATGCCTCTCAGCCTGGATGGCCTCCCGAAGTTGCATATGATTACATTCGATTCCGTTGGTTCACCTGTGGTCTGGGCTATAGAACCCAGAGTGCCCGGGTTAAAGATCTCTAAGAAGTACTATCTGGTCGACACCCGAAATGCTTCGCTGAAACCGTATCCCGGTGAATTTAAGGATTTTCAAGAAATTACCAGACCTCGAAATGTGCTCCAGAGGGAGCGACTTACCCTTAAGACAGAATCGACTATAGCAAAACTACAAGAGACAACTCAACGAGTTAACATGCTCTGGTTGGAGGGAGTTGCCGCGAGCGAAAGCCCACGCACGCTGGTTGCATCAGACGTCGGCAGTAGCCAATTCATGCCCGGCGGAGATGGAATTGTTTTTGAAGCCAGTGGCGCCCTCTGGTTTGCTCCGATGGCGCGAATGACTTTGGAACAGTTTAAGGAGATGAGAGAAAATGCGCAGAGGCAAGTGGCCCTCAGTAATGGCAAGCAACTTGCGCTCGGGCTGATCATGTATGCCCAGGATTATGATGAGATGCTGCCTTCACCCGATGGCGTGAACACAAAAGTAGCTCCATATATCCAGAATGCCGAACTCTTCAACAGTTTTACTTATTCTTATGCTGGCGGTCCGCTTAAAGACATCCAGAATCCTGTCGAGACAGAACTCGGATATGTTACCGGTCCCGGCGGAAGAGCAATCATGTATGTGGATGGTCATGTAAAATGGCGAAAAGATTGAACATCCAGTAACTCCATCTGTCGGGCCCCCGAACTATCGGGGGTCTTCTTTTTACCTTAACAATCACGGGCAGGAGATCAATGGTCACAAAACGAATTGTCCGTTACATCGAATTGTTTGGTCGGAGGGATTATGGAGACAGATAAGACAGTCATCGGAATAGACGTTGGCACCG
>JBDUAM010000182.1:0-2500 GCA_040004655.1 Chthonomonadales bacterium
ATTGGCCTTCGCGCCTGGACACAACCTCGCGCCGGAAACAGCGCTCTTCAGTGGGAACATAGTGTTCCCGGCCTTGTATTTACCACGGATCAATTCTTTGGCGCCTTGCAAACAGAACTTAAAGCCGGACTAGAAACTCGAACCGTTCCACTGGATGGATTATCCTTCGGTCCTCAGGGTCTATTTGAGACACGGTCAATGCTTGCGCGTCGGCAAGAATATTTCGAGGCAAGATACAAACATAACAAATTATTTCTATACGCCGCTGAAACACCAACGGGCTTTTACGTCTCACTGTGGATTTTCTCAAAGTATCTGAGTTGGCTAAATCTGCCAGTCCTCTCATGGTTTGCGAGACTCTACTTTTCATGGCAGACGCTGTTCCAATACGACGCTACCGCGCTATTTTGTGCAACCATGCAAGAGTTGGTATTGCAAATAATGGACGAAGAAATAGATCGTCAGAAGCTCCCACCACTTCAGGACATCGACCGAAAACCAGTTCTTCATCCCTTTTATGCTTCTTCACACGTTGGAGCTGCTCCAAGTAAACGCAAGACCCTCCCTATTTAACCTGGAGCGACATAAATGGACTGGCATCACCATAGATATAGACCCAATAACAGACCCGGCTCTCGCTGGATTTCCAATGTTGCGGAAGACGAACTAGACTATGTTCATCCCATCCTTGCGTGGGAATTACAAGCGCGCGGATACAACTTGTCCGACGCTCCCGTTAATCTTGAACCACCATTTGTGCCTTATGTAGAGTTTGCCAGAAACGGAAGTGTCTATCCCTTCGACGATTTCAATTATCGATCACAGCTGGATCAATGTTCCGCTCAACCACAGGGGTCCCTTGACCTGCGGTTGCCCATACAACAACGCGTAAATCCTAACTCCGTAGACCAGTTCATTCGAAGCATTTCGGGCCTATCGCACCCCGTCAGCTTTGAAATCTTTGGCGACGCGTCAACGATTGTGTATCAACTATGTGCTGCGCAAGTTGAACTCGATGCTCTGGCGGCACAAGTTCACGCGCACTTCCCTCTCTCGGTTGCTCGAAGCTGTAGCGATTTACTCCTCACCAAACTGAAACCGTTTCAGGGTATTGAGATCGGATACATGGTTGTCGACTTTGGGCTTGAGTTTCCAGCTTACCAACCGTTAAAACTATTCACGCAATTCTCTATTGACCCAATCGCCGGTGTCGTCGGAGCGCTTTCCAACCTGAGTAGCGGGGAGTTAGCTGGAATCCAGGTGCTGTTCACTCCTTGCCGAAATCCATGGCGTGAAAGTTTCGATGTCGTTTCTAGCGAACTAAGCGCCATGAAAGATATCCCGGATGGCAATCGAAAAGCAAATCTCACGGCTCATAAATTAGGTGGGAGTCTTTATGCCTGCGCCATTCGGGTATTTGCGGTCGCCACCAATGGAGACGAAGCTGCCTTTGAATTGTGCCGTCAAATTAGCGGGGCACTTGGAACCCTATCCGAACCTGGTAGTAACTCCCTGCTTCCCTTGAGTAACGATGACTATCTCGACGACGATCATTTCAAAGACCTGCTTGAACGCCGTACAAGGCGCTTCGGGATGATACTCTCAAGCTCTGAACTCCTTGGCCTTTTTCACCCTCCCTGTGAAAGCATTACGACCCATAAATTGCAGCGCACCGCCAGACGTGAGGTTCCTCTTCCCCCATCCGTAGCAGGTCAGGCAGGCGTCAAGCTCGGCCTGCATAGATTTCAGGGTAAAGACAAGGACGTCTCTTGGCCGGATGCATTAAGAACTCGTCATGCCTATATTCTTGGAGCAACCCGTGTTGGTAAAAGCACTCTCCTTCTAAATCTCATAGCGCAGGACCTCAAAAGGCGTGGCGGATTATGCGTCATCGATCCCCATGGCGATCTGGCAAAAGACGTCCTCTCAATAATTCCAAAGAACCGGATGAATGACGTTCTCTACCTGAACTTCGCAGATCGGGATTTTCCGCCTGCATTGAACCTGTTAGAGCCTGTTCCGGGTGATGAACAGGGGCTTCTCTGCTCCGACCTTCTCTCTATTCTTCGCCGCCTGTTTGCCGCGTCATGGGGAGATAGACTGGAACACATACTAAGGTATTGCCTTCTCACTCTTCTTAACTCGCCTGGCCATACCGTTCGAGATATTCGAAAGCTCCTGCTAGATTCGGAGTTCCGCAGTCGAACAACCCGGAATCTACCGTCTCCAGATATTCAGGCCTTCTGGGATTATGAGTTCCCAACCTACAACCCAACGGTGTTTGCGCCAATACATAACAAACTGGGCCTCTTGCTGGCCAACCCGATACTTCGTAACGTCATCGCCCAACCCCAGTCTCGCCTAGATTTTGGCAAAGCAATGGCAGAGAAAAAGGTGCTCATTGTCAACCTCAGTCAGGGAGAGCTTGGAGAAGATGTCGCCAGTTTCCTTGGAGCAATGCTCGTTTCACGTATCCAAATTGCTGGAATGCGCAGCCTTC
>JBDUAM010000468.1:0-2500 GCA_040004655.1 Chthonomonadales bacterium
GAACCAGACCTGCATGGAATCGATGATTCCACTGTCGATCTGCGCCTGAATGATCTCAGGATATGGAACATACGGATGCTGGGAGACGCCGAAGTACTTCACTTTGCCTTCCTTCTTCAATCGAAGGAATGCCTTGTAGGAGACGTTCTCCACCTTGAACTTGTCCACGTTCGTCCAGCCATAGTGGGCGCGGTAGACGTCGTAATACTTGAGGCCGTTCTTATCCAGCGACTGGACGACCTGATTGTAGGCTTCATCAAAGTTGTCTGGATTGTGGCCCGGCGAGGTGTTATCTACCGTGATGTCGGTGTAATAAGATTCTCGCGGAAGCTTTTTGATCTCATCGGGGACGTTGTTGCCCCAGTAGCCGGCTTTGTGAACGAAGTTCATTCCCATTTCGAGGGCAGGTGCAAAGAGGGCGCCAGGCCAGTCCTGTGCGATGCAGACCCGGGCGACTTTCATCTTGCCCATTTTGGTACCGTACTGAACCATCGGCAATTTGTCGAGGTAGACAGCGGTGGTCTCTGCAGCTTCGGCGCGTTGGGAATGGGTGAGCGAAAATCCGGTGAGGCTTGCGGCCACGAGGCCTGGACCTGCGGCTGCAGCCAGTGAAAGCGTCTGCATGAAATCTCGGCGCGAAAGCGGTTTTTCCTGGGACTTCTGTCTCAAGTGAATGATCTTGTCATCCAGTTGCATAGGTTTCTCCTTGTAGGTGTGCGCCGAGGTCACCCCGGCAGTTCTGGTACTACTGTTTGCAGTTTCGGTTTATTTGCTCGATATCCCTGCTTCGGCCCGAGAAATCACGTGATCAAATTCCGTCGACTGGAGTATTTGACGTAATTCGCGAAAGAGTGTGACGGGTTCGTGAGTTCGATCATCGCCGATGGGCTCTCCGGTGCGCCCATTCCACGAGGCGGGCCAGTCGCCAATTGGACCCTGTAGCCCCACCAGCATGTGCGCCATGTGCAAAGCTCGACCAAGAGGCGTGTAGTCGATTTGGGTGGTCGCGCTCACCAGTTGGTGGCAGACCTGCAGCGCGAGTTGGAGATCGAGGGATTCATCGCCGTCGGTGGTGAGGGGGAATCCGTTGTAGAGCCACTCTGGCGGCGACAGGTTGTATTCGAGTGGCAACATTATCCCCTTGAATGTAGATGGAATGGAGTTCGGCGGAATCCTCTGGTGGTCCTCCTTGGTCGTGTTCTCTGAGATGCAAAATTCTGATACCTACGATCAGATGTTTGTCTTTCGCGCAAAAAACGCTATACTAATGGTCCGACAACATGACGATTTATCTCTTCGCGCCGCGGCCTGCGTGTGCTGATGAGTGGACCTGGAGAATAGAATGCCCTGCCGAGATAAGAACAAGCACAAGGGTCGAAACCATACCCACGCGGTAAAGCCCGCCAGCAAAAAGAATTTGGTCCCCATCCCCGGTACCTTCCGCGCTCTTCCGCCGTTGGTAGAAGAAGATCCTGCAGCCCCCGCCAAGCCGAAGGTTGTCCGAGCTCCGAAGGTAACGAAGAGCGTCAAGGCAACGAAGGCGGCCAAGGCGGCCACTGCCCCTAAGGCTGTTAAGGCCCCGAAGACTGCAAAGCCTGCAAAGGCCGCGACTACTACCGCTGCCAAGGCTCCGAAGGCTGTTGCGACCAAGAAGCCCGCAGCAACCAAGAAGCCGGCAGCAACCAAGGCAACAGCCGCGAAAAAGCCCGCAACTCCGAAGGCTGCAAAGTCCGCCGAGTAGGTTTTCAGGTTTTGAATTAAGGACCCCCGGTCGCTCTCTGGAATGGAGAGTGTCCGGGGGTCTTTTTTTGGCGGTAGCATTCCGGGCCACAAAGTATAATGAACAGTCGTCTCGAATCAAAAGGCTTGCTGGTTGCTTCGAAGGGTCGATCAACAAAAATGGGAATCTACTATAATTTTGTGAGACGGATCAAGAAACTTCCTCCTTTGACGATAACTGAAGAGCGGGCGGTTGAACTTGCCAAAGAGTATTGTTCTTCTATTGGAAAATTGTGGCATGAACCCCACACGGTAATAGAATAGCTGGGCGCATTTGTAGTTTTCGTTAGGACTGACCGTAAGCCCCATTCGGGGACATATTTAGTTGACGGCTATACTGGAGCGGTAGAGTATTTGGGAGCCCCTCCGTATTGATGATATTCTGAATTTAGTGGGTACAGGTAGTTCCTGCTCTTGGACAATTGGTACAAGCAGATCCTTCGCTCTGCTCAGGATGACGTGGCAGGATATTTTCTAAAGTTTAAATGGAAGCGAGTAACCTGCCGACGAGTCATCCTGAGGCACGAAGGATCTGCTTGTGCGTCGATGCGTCCTCTGTGCTTGTTGATCGCCAACTCTGATCGGCACGCCCTGAAGGACGTGCCTTGAGGCTACGCCAAATGAACCCCAGATTCTTGCGCTCGGACCATGCCCGCGCGTGGACAATTGGTACAAGCAGATCCTTCACTCTCGTTCAGGATGACGTGGCTGGACGTTTTCT
>JBDUAM010000081.1:0-8347 GCA_040004655.1 Chthonomonadales bacterium
CCGTAATGGGAAACAGGTTCGCCGGCGAGCAGGCTTTAGTTCAAATGATTGGCGTTCATGCTGCTGTAATCCAATATAAACTTCAGAATGGCCATCTACCGGACAATATCGAACAACTAAGTCTTGGACGAATCGCTATTGACCCGTTTACTGGGAGGCAATTCAGTTACCTAAAACACGAAAACGAAAAATACGAAATTAAGAGCGAGGGGCCATGGGATTCGGGCGATTGGAAGCGATCGCCTTCTGGAAAGCGGATTCCAATTTCGGTTCCTGTTCAGTTTTATGTTCTTGACCGCTCCCTGCACTGATTGTCAAGAGATTCTAGCATGTGCGAATCTCGATTGACTTCAGCACCTCAAATCGGCTACCATACTCCACGCTGATGGTGTGCATTGTTGCAGCTTGTCAGTGTATATACACAAGGAGGACGTGCAATCCAATGCATTGCCAACGGACGGGCTCCGTTCCCCATCTTTCTACCAGGCCGCTCAATGGAGTGCGGCAGGCACAGCGCCTTCCGAATCTACTCCTCTCTCCGATATCATTGTTTCGCAAGTTAACGTCTCAGTTTTCTCTCCGCACTTCCCTTCCCACTGGATTAATTGCTCTCCTTTTGCTCGTTAGTGCGGCCATGCCGTCACTGGCGCAGGCTGCAGAAACCAAGGGCGAAGCTGACCTGATTGTTCCTTCCCTATGGGACAAGGGCATAGTCGATTTCCACGGCATGGCCGGATCCACTCTGCTCCTCGTGGGCCTATTGGTATGTGCTCTTGCGATGGCATTTGGCTTGATGATCTCCAATCAACTCAAGAATGCTCCAGTTCACGCCTCTATGCTGGAGATCAGCGAACTCATCTACGAAACCTGCAAGACCTACCTGAGAACGCAGATGAAGTTTATTGCTTACCTTGAAGCGGCAATTGGCGCCGTCATCGTGGTGTACTTCGGCGTCTTTCAGCACTATTTCGCCCAGGGACGCGGCCTGCAAGTCTTCATCATCTTGCTCTTCTCTGTGGTCGGTATTCTCGGAAGCGCATCAGTGGCATGGTTCGGTATTCGCGTGAATACCTATGCCAACTCCCGAGCAGCCTTCGGATCGCTGGGAGGTAAGCCCTTCCTCTGCTACGCCATTCCGCTCAAAGCTGGAATCAGCATCGGGATGCTTCTAATTTCCGTCGAACTCCTGATCATGCTGGGAATTCTCCTATTCATTCCAGGAGCATACGCGGGACCCTGTTTTATCGGATTTGCCATTGGTGAAAGCCTCGGAGCGTCCGCCCTGCGAATTGCTGGAGGCATCTTCACGAAGATCGCTGACATCGGTTCTGACCTGATGAAGATCGTCTTCAAGATCAAAGAAGACGACGCTCGAAACCCGGGTGTAATTGCGGACTGTACTGGTGACAACGCCGGCGACTCTGTTGGTCCAAGCGCAGACGGATTTGAAACGTATGGTGTTACGGGTGTCGCATTGATCTCGTTCATCCTTATTGCAATCACAGATCAAAAAGTACAGATTCAGCTTCTCGTCTGGTTATTTGTGATGCGAATTGTGATGGTGCTCGCCAGCGCCGGAGCCTATCTCATCAATGAGTTCTTTGCCAAGCAAAAATACGAACACGTTGACGACTTCAATTACGAGAAGCCGCTCACAAGCCTCGTATGGTTGACTTCGGTAATCTCCATTATTGCGACGTTCGCGATCTCCTGGTGGCTCATACCGGGTCTTGGCGACGGAACTCTCTACTGGAAACTCAGCCTTATCATTACCTGCGGAACGCTTGCGGGAGCCGTCATTCCTGAGCTCGTGAAAGTGTTTACCTCCACCGAGTCCGCTCACGTTAAAGAGGTTGTTATCTCCTCGCGAGAAGGTGGCGCATCGCTCAACATCCTTTCCGGATTAACCGCTGGCAACTTCAGCGCGTTCTGGATGGGCATGACCTTGATTGTTCTCATGGGCGCCGCATGGCTCGTAAGTAAGCAGGGTCTTGGAGAGTTGATGACCGTTGGCAAGGTCGACGTCTCCGCAGTCTTTGCATTCGGATTGGTCGCCTTTGGGTTCCTCGGAATGGGTCCGGTAACCATCGCCGTTGACTCCTACGGCCCGGTTACCGACAATGCTCAGTCCGTGTACGAACTAAGCCAGATCGAGTCGATACCCGGCATAGAAGCGGAGTTGAAGAGAGATTACGGAATCGACGCCAACTTCGAGCGTGCCAAACACAACCTCGAAGCGAACGACGGAGCCGGCAACACCTTCAAAGCAACCGCTAAGCCCGTTTTGATTGGAACTGCCGTCGTTGGTTCCACAACCATGATCTTCAGTATCATCATGATGCTGACCCATGGCCTCACCGAGGGCATGGACAAACTCTCCATCATGCATCCGCCGTTCCTACTCGGGTTGATTGCTGGCGGAAGCGTTATCTACTGGTTCACCGGTGCAAGTACGCAGGCGGTAACCACGGGAGCTTATCGCGCGGTGGAGTTTATTAAGGCGAACATTAAGCTCGACGGGGTGACGAAAGCCTCCATCGAAGACAGCAAGAAGGTTGTTGAAATCTGCACGATCTACGCGCAAAAGGGCATGACCAACATCTTCATGACGATCTTCCTGGGAACGCTAGCATTTGCTTGTTTAGAATCGTTCTTCTTCATCGGATACCTCATCTCGATTGCACTCTTCGGCCTCTTCCAGGCGCTATTCATGGCGAACGCCGGTGGCGCGTGGGACAATGCCAAGAAGATTGTAGAAGTCGAGTTAAAAGAAAAAGGCACGCCGCTGCACGATGCAACCATCGTCGGCGACACGGTCGGCGATCCTTTCAAGGATACGAGCAGCGTGGCTATGAACCCGGTGATCAAGTTCACCACGCTCTTCGGGCTACTTGCTGTGGAACTCGCAGAACAGATTCCGGACAAGCGCATCTACGTCGCGGCCGTCTGTTTTGCAGGGATGCTGGTCTTCGTATGGCGCTCGTTCTATGCCATGCGAATTGACGCCAAGACGTCCGAAAGTGGTGTAGTTAACGCTCATTAACAATACGACAAACGAATAATACGGGCGATACCTGGTTGGGTGTCGTCCGTTTTTGTGTTAAAATGGCCTCATGAATAGACTCGGCAATTTGATGCCAAGACGCCTTAACAATTCTCAATGGATTATTGTTGGCTGCGTGACGGCTCTGTGTCTAATGCCCGGTTGCTCGCGGACGATCAATCGATCCGCTGAGCGACGCATTCGCGATACGCTGCCGGAATACATTGGGCAGGCATCGGATTGGAAAGCGCACGTCGACAATCCCGCAGGCCGTACTCTTCGGGGGCACCTGAAGACGGTAACCATCGACGGCACTCAGGTCCACCTCAAGCAGACCATCGTGTGCGATACCCTGCACATTGAGATGAAAGATGTTGATGTGGACACTGGCGGGCACCGATTGAAGAGCGTTGGGTCGACTTTATTTGCGGCGACGATCAGCGAAAAGAGCCTGAATGATTATGTGCGAGACACTCCCCCGCCGCCGGATGAGCCCGTTCATGTGAAGAAGATTGTGTTGCGAGCCGGTGTCATGCATGTGGAAGGTACACGCTGGATACTGGGTAAAGCGTGGCCATACACGATGAACGTGGAACCGAGAATTGCTAATTCCAAAAAGGTCGAGTTTGATCCCGATAAGATGACCGCCATCGGAGTTACCCTGCCCATTCCGGCATCTGCGCTTCGATGGTTTGCCCGCCGAATGAGCGAAGGGCTTGAAATGTCCACACTACCCTTCCCTGTGGAGCTTCGAACATTTCTGGTTACTCCGGGCAGGCTGATGTTGATCGGCACGGCGGACGTCATGCAGAGCCTGAACCAGCAGATGTCCACTGTCTGGCCGAAGGATAAACGGTAGACCAATTCAGACGCTTGAGGTTGGATTGACTCCCAACTGCATACCGTCCGGACGAACTCTGATCAAGCCAAAATGGATGTTAGCAATCGCCATGGCCGGCGTAACGTGAGTTATCACCTCAAGGATTCGGCTTCGAAAGTCTATCTTCTCTATCGAACCGATCCCCAGGCAGTGTCCATTCACATCCGATAGTCCCACAAGAAGATGCTCATACCGGGTGATTGGCGAAAGCGTGATGTTGCGCATCCGGAATTGCTCCTGCACCTCTACCCAACCTTTCTCGTGTTGTACTTCTGTTGTGGAGACAATTCCGAGATGTTTGGGAGTCTTCTCCGCGTGCAGGCATTTCGTGCCGAGCGCCTTGCTTAGAAACTGTAGTTCATGTGGTGGTAAGGGCTCCCCGGTTCCGAGCCATGTACTCAAAAATGGTGTGCGATCCCAGTCAAACGTGTGCGTTATGGCATCCCGAAATGCTTTCGAGAATTTCATCGTTCTTCGCTGCTGGCGCAAGACTCCGCTTTTGGTCGTGATAGCAGTCGCGGGTGTCAATCGGTGGATACTGATACCCGCGTGGTGCTTGAGCGGACGTAGGATGTGTTCGCATTCGGCGTGACGTTCGATGGCCACGATGTGGACCGGTACGAGTAGATCGATCTTTGCGGATTTGAGACGTTGAAACGCCGTACCCGAGACAACTCCAGATGTATCGACGATAATTAGGTCTGCGCCGTGAGACTTCGCACGGGCTGCCATGCTGTTCGTTCCCGAAAGCAACTCGATCATCACACCATTTGGAGAGGTTGAGCCCACAAATGCGAGTGCATCTACCTCCAAATCACCGAGTGTTCGAATCTCACCTGTCAACTTGCCGAGGCCTACACATCCCGGCGGACCAATGTCAGACTGTCCCACGTCGCTGTCAACCACTGCAACCGATCTGCCCGCGCTAAATGCCGTATTCGCCAGGAGCGTGGTGAAGGTCGATTTACCCGCGTCTACTGGACCCATGATGAGGACAATCCCTTGGGCATTTGAAAGCTCAATGATATGTTCCGCCCATTCTGGATAGTCCGCTATATTCATCTTTTGCCCATCCCAAATCCATGCAAAATTATGCACTGCAAGTCATTCATAATACCTTCGGGGAACGGCCATTCGGTTGACAGGTAGTAACCGGAATGCTATACTTCAGCCAGAAGCAGGAGTGTGATTTTGCCTGCCTCACCCCGGGAGAATCATGGCCGAATTCGGATTTGAGATTGAGGATATCGCGAGGCTAATTGCCCTCACTGAGACTCATGATCTCGCAGAATTGGAACTTGAAGACGGCGACACAAAGGTCGTCATTCGCGGTTCAAGTTATCGCCACAAGAATTCTGGCCCCACACATTTAATCGCTGCAGCAACCGATCACCCGATGAAGGCGATTGCGCCTCCACCCGGCCGACCTTCTTCCAACGGCGCGAGGGCTATCGCCGAACCACCTTCAAACCGCATTGCGCTTACATCACCCATGGTCGGCGTCTTCTATCGCGCTCCCGGCCCCGACAGCCCGAATTTCGTGGTAGTGGGAGACCAGGTTGAGATCGGGCAGACCGTTGGCATGATTGAGGCGATGAAGGTCTTCTCGGAAATCCCATCTGAATTTGCCGGCAAAGTGATTGAATTGCCCGCACAGAATAACCAGCTGGTTCGAACAGGAGAACCGCTGATCTACCTGACGCCCAATTAGGTTAACGATCTCAAATACATGGTCTTCCTATTGGATCAAATCCACACTTCCAGAACCGCGAAGTTTGTAAGGTAATAAACCCTCTAAGCATGAAAGAATCAATCAACATCGGCATACTCGGCCTTGGCGTTGTGGGCTCGGGGACGGTCTCACTGCTCAATCAGAACCGCGAAGCGATTGAACAGAAGGTCGGCATGCCTGTTCGCATTCGTAAGATTGCCGTGCGGGACTTGAACAAGCGCCGCAGCATAGAAGTCGACCGCTCCCTTATCACAAACAACCCCATTGAAGTACTGGATGACCCCGAGATCGACATCCTCTGCGAATTGATCGGAGGTGTCAGTCCTGCGCGCGAATACGTGATGCGAGCCCTGAAGATGGGCAAACATGTCGTGAGCGCGAACAAAGAGTTGATCGCCAAAGAGGGTCATCTGATCATCGCGGAAGCGGATCGACTGAAGCTGGACTTCCAATTTGAGGGCGCTGTAGGCGGCGGAATTCCCATTATTCAACCCATGCGAAATGCTCTGGCGGGCAACCAAATCCGTGAGATGATGGGCATTGTAAATGGCACCACCAATTACATCTTGACCCGCATGACGCAGGAGAATGCGGATTTCGAGACGGTACTTCGGGACGCCCAGGCGCTCGGATACGCGGAGGCGGACCCCACCAGCGACGTCGGCGGATTTGACGCACAATACAAAATTGCCATCCTCTCAACCATTGCGTTTAACACTCGCGTCAACGTATCAGATGTATATGTCGAGGGCATCACCCATATCGCCAAACGCGACATAGAGTGTGCGCGTGAACTTGGATATGTCATTAAGCTGCTGGGAATTGCAAATAGAATTGGTGATGACGGCATGCAGGTGCGTGTTCATCCAGCGTTGCTGCCGGTCGGTCACCCGCTTGCAAGCACCAACGACGTTTACAACGCTGTATACATCCGTGGTGACGCTGTAGGCGATGTCATGTTCTATGGCCGAGGTGCAGGACAGATGCCTACAGGCAGCGCGGTTGTCGGCGATATTATTGATGTCTGCCGAAACATTCGATTTGGGTCGACTGGTCGAGTCTCTAACATTTGTTTTGAGAACAAGAAGATGGTCCCGATGGATCAGGTGGAATGTAAGTACTACCTGCGAATGCTGGTGGAAGATCGACCGCGCGTGCTCAGCTCCATTGCCGGTGTGCTCGGCGATCATGATGTGAGCATTCAGTCCGTCGTGCAGAAGGCTGCAGCGAATGACAAGGCGGAGATCATCTGGGTCACCCATGAGGTCCGAGAGGGCAACATGCGAGCAGCTCTACAGGTTATCCGAGACTTGCCGACCGTAATACAAGTTAACAACTGGCTTCGCGTAGAAGTCTAGATAAAGCCATTCAAAACAATTCAGGCCCAGAAGAGATCTATCTCCTCTGGGCCCGATTTGTATTTATGCTTGCCAGAATTTGATGACTCGAATTACTTTCGAGACATCTCTTTCTTAATGGCTCGGTTTACGGCGCCATCAAAACCATTCTTCTGTTCCGCTGGCATTGTCTTCAATTTGTCTGCGATATAGCTGTCTCGCTTTTTGCTGAGTTCCAGAATGCGACTACGAACCTGTTTGCGCTGGGCCAGCTTATCATTTACAAACTGCTCCCGTTCCGGAGTTGGCATTTTTTGAATGTTGTCTGGCAGGTCTTCTTTTTTGATATCCTTCAGCTTTTTGCCGTCCTCAATGGTCTGCAGTAGGTCATTGTTGTATCCAGCGGAGTTAATCGCTTTGTTGTATGCACGATCTGCGAGGGCGCCTTTGCCACCCGCCGAGGCAAAACTCGACTCCAGCCCGCTCTGACGTTTTGCCATCTCCGACCTTGCATGGCCACCACCCGCGCCACCGCCGTAGGGCATGTACGTTGATCCAATTTTGCCGCCGAGTTCGGAAAGCTCCTTGTCATAAGGAGTTGAGATACTCTGCACTCCGCCGTCCTGCGCGATGGCAAAGTACTCCCCTTCGCCACGCCTGGCGAGGTCCTGCCAAACTTTGCGAGTGCTGTCAGATGATCCACACTGGATAGCATTTACTACGAGACCCTTGTCGACTGCTGTGGCAGTGGTCACCTGACAAGATGGTTCCTGACCGTAATCGTCGTGCGGTGGCGCGTCGCCGACCAGAAACATGATCTGGGAGATTTCAGGAGATCGTTTGGACCATCCGCCTTTGTTCACGCCGTCCGCCAAAGCCTGCCGAACGTCTTCTGGTTCATCCCCGCCACCATCTGCCCGGTACGCCATCAAGGTGCTGTAGACCTTATCCAGATCACTGGTCAGCGCGAGTACCCTTGTCACGTATTCGTCGCCGTGGTCTCGGTACGCGACCAGTCCGACCTTTACCGCAGGATGGTCATTCGATTTCATGACGCCGTTTACAATGGACCAGACCTTCTGCTTTGCTCCGTCGATCAATCCACCCATACTGCCAGTGGTATCGATCACGAAGACCATCTCGAGAGTCTTATTGTTGTGCGACTGGGTATGAATGATCTGACCCTTCTGAGCATTAGCAGAACCACAAACGATGGCTGCAGTAAGGGCGGTCAGAAATATTCGTGTCATGAAACTGTTCCTTTCGAGGCGTATCGCGACAAGACCACTTTCGCGATGAGAGAAACCCCGATTACCGTTCCGAAGGAGCCCCAAACGATTGCTCGTCGGGACTCC
>JBDUAM010000625.1:0-2497 GCA_040004655.1 Chthonomonadales bacterium
GGGAAATTGCTCGCCACCATTGCCGATAACGACAAAGAGGAAGCCGTGGAGATTCTGCGGGAATTCCGCGAACTGGGCTGGGAGATCTACGCCACCGGCGGAACCGCGAAGAAACTGAACGATGCGGGCGTAGGCGCGGCGCCGGTTCTGAAGATCAGGGAGGGCACCCCCAACCTGCTCGACCTCGTGCGAAACGGCAATATTGATCTTCTCATCAACACCCTCTCCACCGACAAACAGACCGAGCGTGAAGGGGTCCACATTCGTCGCGCCAGCGTGGAGACAGGCGTTACTTGTCTGACGTCGCTGGATACCGCCAGGGCGTTGCTGCGGTCCATTCGTGCCCGCAAGGCCGGGGAAGCATTTGCCTGCAAGACTACCAGTGAGTATCTCGCTGGGGTTGGGTAAGTCCACCCCGACATTCTTCCAACTATTTAACCAATTCACCAAATACGTTTAACGCCGTAACCATCCAGCACACTGTCCGCGCTTACAATGGCGAGGTCCTCCGCCAAAGCCTGTGACACAATCAACCGGTCAAAGGGATCCTTGTGTTCCGTGCCATCGGCTGATTGTGCGAACGGCAAATCATGAACGTGGACCGCGTGGTCAAACTCGATCGGAATTAATTCCACTTGATTTGCAGCGAGATGTTGAGCAAGGATAGTATCCAGGAGGCCGTAAAATTTCAACTGTAACTTCCCAATATTAACTTTGATAGCGATTTCCCAGATGCTTGCAACACTCAAAAACCGCTTGTTTTCTGGATCGCCAATCAAGCTTTCTGCCCGTGAACTAAGACGCGGGTCTGCCTCAATGAACCAGAGAAAGGTATGGGTATCAAGCAGCAGTCGCATTATATATATTCGCTGAACTCTGAAAGTGGTGCATCAAAATCTTCTGACATGACGAAAACTCCCTTCGCACTGCCGGGAAGAATGCGAGGTTTCGTAACCTTATTTGTATTCTGATCATTCATGTTTGTCTTCGGCGTTTTTGTCACTCGCCGCCCACTGGGACGAATTTCTTTACTAGTAATTACCGTGCTCATTCCCAGGGCTTCCAGAATCTGGTACACCGTGCGGTACGACGGATTTCCGTGTGCACTCAGCGCCTTATACAACCCCGTTCGAGCCAAACCGGTGCGACGTGAAAGTTCGGCGAAGCCACCAGCTTGCGAAAGTACAGCTTCGCGCAGCGCGATCCTGAACTCCTCGGGACCCTTAAGGTGATGATCCTGCAGAAAGGTCTTCAGGTAAACTGGATCACGTAACTGATCACGGTTAATCGTCATTATGTCCTTCGGCATTGGAACCACCTCCTCCCATGATTGTACACTATAGTAGACAACCAGTCAACGTGACGATACTCGATTCATCTTTGTCCGGGTCGTCTAATGTCTGATCAATACACCGACAGCTACCCCGACTGGTTAGAAGAAGCCTATTACGAGCGATTCGGCGCCTCGATTGCTCAGATCAAAGAGGCGGTCGGCGAGGGGATCTCCCACGAGAATCGCGCAGCCGAGGTGATGGTCTCGCCCAACGGCGCGTGGTTTGAGTGCATTGAACTGCCGCTGGAGTTTGCAGGCGCGGCAGGGGTCGACCCCAAAGTCACGTATCCGACCCACGCCGAGGCGATCGCGCTGATCAACAATCTTTACTCAACTCGAAATGAAGTTGCGTTGGGGCCGGGCGGCAGGGTTTCGCTTTTCGCATTGTATAGTCCGCAGGGTGTGTTTGATTCGGGGGATGTCTATTCGTTTCGACTGGACACGGCGAAGCATGAACCGATGCGAGAGTGGGGGAAGTTTCGACCCACGGCGGAACCGATTGCGTTCAGATACTCGGTTGCGGGTGGTCGGGATGAGGAAGTCGGCGCGCTGAATGACGGATTTCTCTTCTATCTCAGCGGCGTGGGAGATATGAACGTTCTGGTGGTGGCAGACGCCGGGGGCGAGCAGATTTTTGATCTGTCGCCCCCGGAACAAGTCTCTATCCAGTGATTCTGTTGGGATTATTCGGCTAACAGAGCCTCAATTGCCGCTTCCAATCCCTCGTGGCCAGCAGGAGCATAGCCAACCGCTTCAAATCTAACCATTCCCTTTTTGTCAATCAGAACAATCTTCGGAATGCTTTCACATTTGTATGCGTATGCTCGCGTAAAGTTGTCCGGCATGCCCACTACATACGACATGGCGTGATCCGCCATAAACCTGTCGATGTTTTTCCCGCCGTCCACTTCCATAGCAAGGCCCCATACCTGAAGCCCTTTGTCTTTGTACTTCTGATAGATCGCCTCTACCTGCGGCACCGCCTGAACACACGGATTACACCAGGTAGCCCAGAAGTCCATCAAGATAACCTTGCCGGCAACATCCCGTAATTTTTGGGGCGTTTTTTTGTCTTCCACTCCGAGGGGTGGCGCCAGGTACGGTTGCTTCAACCAGTGGATTTCCGGCGCGATGTACGTTGCCGTCGCGCTGATGTGGCTCGTG
>JBDUAM010000456.1:0-2493 GCA_040004655.1 Chthonomonadales bacterium
GCATCCCGTTCAATGCCGTAGACAGGTGATAGGTCCCCAGATTCTCGCCCTGAATTCCATACAGCGTCCATTCCTCAACCCCGCTCGCCGGCACCCCGTACACCAGGCGTTCTCGCGCTTCTGGCCCAAAGTGGGTTTGCCAGTCTTTTTGTCGATATTGTCGATATCCAGGCTCCCCACATATTGCCCGGCGGCATTGTTGCCGAATGACCCATATAACTGTTCGAGAATGCTTATCCCGAATCTTATGTTTGCGTCGGCATTGCCATTGAAAACTTGGCACGCCCCATTTGTTCCCCACACCGCATCATTAGAATTCGGGTGGAAGCCCTGGTTAATCTGGAAAGGGCCATAATCAACAGAAGTCACAACTCCCTTGGTATTGTAGTTAGGGTTTTGTGTCGGATTGAGCAAGAAACCAGACTCTCCTTGCCAAGTAACCGCAGCCAACGCCCCAATAGTGGCAGCGGTCGCGTCATCTGAGTATGTCGAAAGCCCCCCGTCATTCCACATTTCCGATGCGTTGGCGTAAGTCAACCCAGCGAAACCTACTGCAGTAGTGATTCCATTGCAGTCAGGAGCGGACGCCCCACCGCCCCCGCCCCCGCCCCCACCACCCCCGTCCCAAAAACACGCGGTAGAAGCCATCATGTACTGGTCGAAGGAGTTCGACCAGGAGTTGTCAGGGTCGTTATAACCCATGACCGCGAGTGTATATCCCACCTGAGGATCGCAGGCGTTGAAAGCTCCGTATGGCGACCACACCGACTGGCACGGCCCCCCGGAAACGAAGCACGCGTCGGTTCCTCTCTGGTCGTTGTAGTTTACCGGATCGCCGTGCACATAAAAATACCGATTCCAGCTTCCCGGGTCCGAAGCGGCCGCGCTGGCCTTATACGGATCCGCGGTCTTAAATCTTCCATACGAACTGGCATAATATCGCTGATCTGTTGAGCCACCCAGTCCTCACTACTGGAGAATATCTCTGCTCACCCAGCCGGCTGTGTTCAGATTGACCTTGCAGTGTGAACCTTCAATCGGAGTTTCCTTTCCGCTTTCAACATCAATTTCTACCAAGCTTGACCATCCAGGCGAACAATGCTCTGTTCTCTGCGCGAGCAACAATCGGGAATCGGGCGACCACGCCAAGTTCGATGTTCCAAAAACGCGGAGGCGCTTCATAGTTATACTATTCAGGAGCTCCGTTCGATTGTGACCATCGGCCTCCAGCACGGCCAGCCACTTCCCATCCGGGGACCATGCGCCGCCAATAAACCCTTCTCCGATTGTCCGAATGTGGCCACTTTCCATATCTATTACCTCCAATGTCGGCTTTCGATATGCAACTAGACTTCTGGCATCCGGTGAAAGGCTGAGCCCGACCCATGAGTGCTCCTGTTCACAGTAGGGGTTGCCTGCTATTCGCCTCACCTGCCCGCCAGGCAATTTCACTTCGTAGATACCACACCCGGGACTTTCGGGACCTTTATACGAACCTGATATCACGATCAGGTCCTGCTTGGGGGAGATAGCAAATCCACTCACCATTTTGAAGGCATTCGTATTCGGAACGATCGTCACGCGCAGAGATTTTAGTTCGGCCCGAGCTAAACCTTTTGGGCCCTCACGCCCGGGCCCAAAACCATACAGCGATAAACCATCTCCAGCGTAAGTCAGATCGGCAAAGCTAACGGGCAAAGACATCGCAAAGTCTCCGCCGCTTACGGGGAAAACTCGCAGCCTGCCATTCGTGTCGATAAACGCTGCATCGTAGCGGGAATCGCTTCCATAGGCAAGCGTGTCAAGCGCCTGAGCGCTGAAAACAAGTGAAGCCAGAAACAAAGAAATAGTAACCCTCGCCGTCATCACAAGCCCGGCACCTTTTTCCCCCAGCCAGGAAGACTGCCTGGCGCCTGCTGTCCAAACGCGCTCAAGACGCCCCCGAAGGCGATTGAATTCAGGTCCGACAATAGTGTATATACAAAGCTGTTGCTGTTGTATGTGCAGGGAATTGCCAGAAAGTTGTAGGTCGCCAACTTGCCGCTATCGTACCCGTTCACGGTTTCCGTCAAGTAGTTGATCGCGTCACAGGCAGAAGGACCACTATAGGTGGTTCCGATTTGCTTGTTTGACGGAAGAGCAGGGTTAGAAGCGCTTGCTGTGCCGGCCCCCAAGCCTTGACCGGGAGCGTGCGTGTCGTACCCAAATAAACTGCTTGAAACGGGATTGCCCGTGGGACCGCCCTCGATCAGCAGACCAGTACTCCATTCGGAGCTTGTCACCGAAAAATAGGCATGAGATGCGAATGACTTCTCGTTGGGTACGGGTCGTTCGTAAAGCGAAATGGAGCAAGTCGGGGTGGACGCTGTCGGAGGCGGTTCTGGCCCTGCCGCGCCACCTGAGCAAGAGCCAGAAGACATCATGTACTGGTCGAAGGTGTTCGACCAGGAGTTGTCAGGGTCGTTATAACCCATGACCGCGAGTGTATATCCC
>JBDUAM010000597.1:0-8309 GCA_040004655.1 Chthonomonadales bacterium
GGGTTCGTTCGAAACACCCAGGTTTATATCCGAGATTCGAGCGCGCAATTGCTCCATGAATTCGGTGTCGGTTACGCCAATTACGGCCGCCGTACTACCTGCTTTGACGCCAAACTTGTCGAGGATCGACTTAGGATTTTGGATTCGATCAAGCCACTTCGCGGAGTTGGCGCCCAAGTGTAAGACGAATGTTTCCGTGAGTGTTGAGACTGTCAGCGCATCGGCCGATGCGCTCATAGAAGTGATATCGCGGAACATCACCTTGCGGGAAATTGGGCGTCGAACGGCAATGTGGTCGTGTTCTAGCAGGGCCAGTGCATCTGCTTCCTGGTCCGCTGTTTGAACGGTACATTTCTCTTCGTATCCCACGGGCACAACTCCTAAAGGGTTATTGAAATCATTATGGCCTAATGGGTCGGCATGTACTGGCAGGAAGAATCCGCGAGCGAACAGAATTTGGAAAAGTAATTGCGAATTGGAGAAAAAGATAAGTGAGTGAGATTTCGGCAGACAATTTGAACCGATGCGGTTGGTGCATGAGTAGCCAGATCTATACGGATTACCACGACAACGAGTGGGGAGTGCCCGTTCACGACGATTTGAAGATATTCGAGTTTCTTATTCTGGAGGGCGCTCAGGCTGGACTAAGCTGGATTACCATTCTTAAGCGACGCGAAGGTTACCGTCGTGCGTTTGAAGGATTTATCCCGACCCGCGTGGCCGCGTACTCGGCCAACGATGTCGAACGATTAATGGGTGACGAGGGGATTATCCGCAATCGGCTCAAGATTCTTAGCGCCATCGGAAATGCCCGAGCGTTCTTGCAGGTGCAAGAAGAGATTGGTACCTTTGACAAGTACATCTGGCGGTTTGTAAACGGCGAGCCTATTGTAAACAATTGGAAGTCGTTGTCAGAGATTCCGGCAACTTCCAAGGAATCGGATGCCATGAGCAAGGATTTGAAGAAGCGTGGTTTCAAGTTTGTAGGATCCACTATCTGTTACGCCCACATGCAGGCATCCGGCATGGTGAACGACCATCTGGTTGATTGCCACTGTAGAACCCGAGCATAGATCATCTTATCATCCCACAACAAATCATTTGATGTTTTGACCTCACAAACAACAGAACTTTTCAGGTAAAAAGTGAATTGTTCGGTTGTCTGCACTTTTTGTTAAATTTGTCACAATGAGCGTAAAAATCGCTACTTTTTATTGAATTGTGTGCCAATAATATCTCGACCGCCGATTGTTAATCCATTGGCAGTCGGCAGCCACGTTGTTCATGATTGTTGTTTTTGCTTCCAGAAAGGAGTAAGTCATGAAAACCGTCGTGCTGTTCGGTGGAGGCGATGGAGGTGGATTGATCATCACCGAGAATGGTGTTGTTCCAATTCCGCCGTTTGACCCGGAAGTTATGTCCGTACTTAAAGCAACTGCGAATATGGTAACAGCCGCAGCAGCAAGTAAGCATGAGGCAATCAGCAAAAAGCTGATCCGGGAAGCTACAACCCTTAGTAACCTTAGTGTTGAAATTGTGGAGCAGGTCGTAGGACCTCTCGACAGCAGCAAGGCCATTATCTTCCAGGATGACGATGGTGGATTTACATGTGGATCTACAGGCAAGCCCCCGATACCCATCCCGTGGCCGCCGACTAAACTACCGACAATCGCCGATCTGGTAACCAGTGGAATAGTGGACCAGGATATCGTCGATCTCGTCCACCGCGCAAAGGCGCAAAAGATTGCATTCTCCGATATCTTTACTAAGCCCGGAGATGTTGCAACTCAAGTGGGAGTGAAACTTAGTGACCGGAGTGTTCGGGAACTCAAGAACCTCGCGCCCAACAAACTCGATCAAATCAAGGATCCCGTCGATAGAGAGATCGTCGGTTTCTTCCATGCAGTCGTTCGTGATGGCACGCATCTGGATAATTGGTTCACGCGCCCTTACGAAGTATCCTCTGACCTCAAGGTGAGCTTGAGCGAGTCTGCCCTTAGCCGAATTATTGCAAATGGGGGACTTGTGTTCAAAGGCAAACATGGCCTGGACGATGGTGATGTTGCCATTGCCGCAGGTATTGCCTGGGGGATCGTCTGCATCGCCATTGGTACGGCTTTCAGTACCAAAGGTCATCGCATAGATGATATCGTGACCGATAGATCGGGCATCGATAAGATCTGAGATTGGAACCGAGAGGTAAGAAAATTGGATAATCACGCGTCGCAGGGAATTCGCCCGTCCGTATTAATGATCAGTATGCCGTGGACAACTCTGTCCGAACCCAGCCCCGGGCTGGGAATTCTCAAGGCTGTGCTCTCGCGGGAAGGCATTTCCTGTCGCGCGTTCCATGCAAACCTCGACATTTTGCAACACTTGCACGCTTACACCTATGAGGCGTTGTCGGTGGTCTTTGCGCTGAACGACTTTCTCTTCACCGGCACACTGGATGGAGAGCCTTCAAACGAGCAGCAGCGTTGGCTTAGACATAAAGTCAACGAGTTGCTCAATGACGGAGTCATCGACGAACAACGCCTTGGCGGTTCTGAAGGCGTTGTTCGGACGATGCTCGACCTTCGTAACAGAATTATCCCATCGTGGCTCGATGAACTGACCGACGAGATAGTAGCAAGTGATGCAACGCTAGTTGGTTTCACCTGCATGTTCGACCAGACGATTGCATCCGTTGCACTCGCGAAGATGGTACGAGAACGAGCGCCGGAGAAGATGATCGCGTTCGGGGGAGTGGCTGTCAGAACTCCGACAGCTCAGATGCTCCTGCGAACCATCCCATGGATTGACACCATTTGCGACGGGGATGGGGAGGAGACCATCGTCGCATTGGCGCGAGCATCGGTTGGAGACGTCTGCTTGAAGGATGTTCCCGGCTTGATTGTCCGAGATGAAAATGGCGAACCAGTCAGTACGAAATCGCCGTCGATGATCGACCTCAATTCTATTCCCACCCCCGATTACGACGACTACTTTGTGGACATTAAGCGTCTGGCTGAGCGACGAAATGTGGATATTCACCCGATCAGCCTTCCGGTAGAGAATTCCCGGGGCTGTTGGTGGGGGCAAAAGATCCACTGCATCTTCTGCGGCATTCGGGATGAAGATATGGCCTACCGCGCCCGAGACGCCAAGCGCACGCTAGAGGTTCTCAGTGACCTCAATGCCCGATATGGCATGACGTCATTCCGGTTCTCTGACTACATCCTGCCTATTCGATACTTCGATACGCTGCTGCCCGACCTTGCCGACATGGGGCGTCCGTACCGGCTGAGCTCCGAGATGAAAGCGAATATCACCGAAGACCGATTCTCAAAACTCGCAGCGGCGGGGTTCCACGAGGCGCAGCTCGGCATCGAATCGTTCAGCTCCGATGTTCTGAAGAAGATGCATAAGGGCGTCTCTGCCTCGCAGAATGTCTACAGCCTGCTGCTGGGCAAGCGATATGGCGTGAGGGTGTTATTCAATATCCTATACGGATTCCCCGATGATGAGCTACCCGCATATGAGGAGATGATCGGGCAGCTTCACAACCTGATCCACCTCGATCCACCGATTTCGTGCGTTCCGGTACAGATCACGAGGTTTGCTCCGCTGGAGCAATCTCCGGAGCGATTTGGCATCACTCGAGGTGGACCCGCGCCATCGTATGCACTGATCTTCTCTCGCGATTTCATCCGAGATACCGGCTTTGATATGAACGATTTCTGCTACTACTTTGAGCGCACGTTCAGCAATGCACCCAGCCTGGAAAAGGCATATTCTCGACTAAACCGGGTGGTTGAACGCTGGCGTGTGGCGCAGCAGGATAAGACAAGTTGGCTGTACAGGGAAACGCTTGATGGGGAAACAATTGTTCACGACAAACGCGGCGAGACGGAGCAGGTCTACACGCTTACTTCAGATCAGGTGAAGTTGCTGGAGCGTTGCGAGTCGCCGATAAACATGCGAGACCTGTCAGCAACCTGTATGGACTTGAACGACCTTGAAAGTAGGTTGGCGGAGTTGAAAAATCTGGGACTGATCTTTACCGACGAAGCACGAGTACTCAGCCTGTTGCTGCCCGGAGTTCCGCCAAAGATCAACCGTCCGCAGCCGTGTCGGGAGTTGAATATAGAGCTGAAGCCGAGAGATATGCGCGAATTGGCGACAATGTCTCAATAGCAGTAGAGTGTTCAATTGGCTTCAGGGTTCCTGAGTGAAACTAGAAGTTCCCGACAGCAAGCAGGTCTTTATCTTGCAATCGGCGAAACTTTCCGTATCACATCTTCAGGATGCTTCAATGCTGAGCGTCAAACGACTTCAAGAACTACTCGACCGGTTTCCCGACCTCCACGTCGCGGTGATGGGCGACTTCTTTCTCGACCGCTATCTTGTCTCCGACCCAGCCCTTGATGAGCTGTCGGTTGAGACGGGGCTGGTCGCCAATCAGGTAGTGAGCACCCGATGCAGCCCAGGCGCCGCGGGCACGGTGACGAGCAACCTCTCTGCGCTGGGCGTTGGTCACGTGGAGGCAATCGGTATTATCGGGGATGACGGAGAGGGTTTCGAACTTTTGCGCGGACTGCATAACCGTGGAGTTCGAACGGACCATCTGTTCCAGGTCGCCGACCGATTTACCCCAACCTACATGAAGCCTATGCGGCTGAAACCGGATGGTTCCGAGGTAGAGCAGCAGCGGATTGACATCAAGAATCGCACCCGACTGCCTCGTGATGCTGAACAAAAACTCCTCGACTGTGTGTTGACGCGCCTTCATATGTCCCTTGGGGATCTGCCTCTGGATGGCCTCATTTTCATGGATCAGGTCTCAGAGGCGAATTGTGGGTCCCTGACGGATCACATTCGCGACACCCTCTGCGACATGGCGCTGCGATACCCACAGGTAGTGGTGCTCGCCGACTCGCGGGAACGCATTGGCCAGTACCACAACATTAACATCAAACCAAACATGGTGGAAGCCCTGGGTGCACTCAACCATGCGCATCGGGGAGACGTGACACCCGCTCAGGCGCAGGGTTTTGGTCGAATTCTGGCGTCGCATAACAACGGACGGGTCTACATGACGCTGGGTGAACAGGGGATCGCCGTCTGTGACCGCGAGCATGCCGAACTCGTGGATGCAGTGCGCGTTGAAGGTGAAGTCGATATCGTCGGAGCAGGGGACAGCGCCAGCGCCGGGATAGTCGCGGCGTTGTGTGCAGGCGCCAAACCGTCCGAGGCGGCGGAGTTGGGGACTCTGTGTGCGGCGATTACTGTAACCAAAATTGGCACGACAGGAACTGCGTCGCCCGCTGAACTTGTGGAACTCTGCTCTCACTTAAACAAAAAATAAACGAGGCCTCGGAATAATCCGAAACCTCGTTTCTATGCGCGGATGACGAGACTTGAACTCGCGGCCTCCTACGTGACAGGCAGGCGCTCTAACCAACTGAGCTACACCCGCATAGCAACCTGAAAATGGGCGAAGAGGGACTCGAACCCCCGACATCTTCCGTGTAAAGGAAGCGCTCTACCGACTGAGCTATCCGCCCTCGCCTAACAGGATAATTATTATAGCAGTGTGTAAGCTCGATTGTCAAACGGAGTTGTAGGGGAGATTTTGCAGTCGATTAATCAACGCAAATGTGACGTCCTGCGCAATAATGACGTTGACAACCGCCTCTGTCTCCGATATAATACATCCAACGTATTGACAGGTGACACGAATTGATCGCTAAGAGTATTAGAACATCTGAATATTGGAGCATTGCCTCTGGCTCAGTTGCCCGCATTATGCGGACTACGAGCCATGGCTTTGATATGCGGGGTTCACGCAGGCTGCGTCTATTGGCTGACAGTTTTGAGCATCAACATCTACACGCTGTCTTCCACGGGCGCCAAATCGCCCAATGCCGAAATGTGTGAAACCCGCTCTATGCCTCTGGCTGCGAGCGGGTTTTTGCGTTCTATATACTTAATACATCGTGCTGTTTCTGCTGCGGCTGTCTACCGCAAGCAGTGTGTGCTAGAAAGGGGTCTTGAATGAGTCAGGAAGTACTCGTTCTGAATAGTGATTTTGAACCGTTGAACGTCTGCCATATGCGCAGGGCGTTGGTCATGGTCTATCTTGGTAAAGCGGATATACTGCATGCCCATGAAGTCGGAGTGCCAACGTTGTACGGTGATATGTCCACTCCAAGCGTGGTGAAGCTAAAGCACCACGTTCGCAGGCCCCTGCCTGAACTGAAGCTGTCGCGCCGGACTGTGTTTGCGCGGGACGATTTTAAGTGCCAGTACTGCGGAATTGTCGCCAAGGATTTGACTATCGATCACGTCATCCCGAAGCGACACGGTGGAAAAACGGTCTGGGATAACGTGGTCGCCTCTTGTCGCAAGTGCAACATGAAAAAGAGCGACAAGTACCTGCATCAGACTTCGATGAAGTTGATGACAGTCCCGAAGCGACCCAAGTACATCCCGTACATCAGTCTCACCAAGTACCTCCTTGGCCGAAAGAATGATGTGTGGCGAGACTACCTGCCGATCTTTGCGGATTTCAAGGACATGCCGAATTAACTGGCAGGTTTGTCATGAATAAAAAGAGCCGCCTCTGGAAAATCCAGAAGCGGCTCTTTTTGCTCGGCTTAAATCTCTTATCTGGCGGATGCAAGCCACCGGGTGATCGCACCTGAATCTGCAGCGCCAACGTGTCGGTCGATTTCCTGGCCATTGGGGTTGATGCGCACCAGTGTAGGAACTCCATCGACGCGGTTCTCTCTGGCGAACTCTGGTAATCGGTCCACATCCAGTCGAACGCAGGTGTAATTCTCCAGCGCGCTCTTCACATTTTTGCTTTGCAAAGCGTCGTGATCCAGCTCACGGCAATTGCCGCACCAGTCAGCATAAAATTCGATGAGCAGGGGCTTTCCTGATGTTCGGGCAACCTGCCGAGCCTTTGTCAAGTCGGTCTGCCACGATCGATCTGCCGTCACGCGTTGAGATGCGCTCGCTAGCACCAGGCTTGCGATGGCAAGAAGAGTTAGACCCCAGCCGAGCCGGTTTATTCGTCGACCTGTCCAACGCATGGGGGATCCGAGTTTCCATCGTCCTGTAGTCCCGCCGGATGCGGGCGGAGTATCGTCTTCCATTTTATCCATTTCCAGAGAACTCACTTCATAACTTCCATTGCCGCCGGGCACAGAAACAAACACTCTTTCCGATCCATCCGGATAGAGGAATGCATTCATTACTATACCAGTTGCCCCTGCATCAACGTGAGGAGCCTTCACCCGCACACGCTGCCCGAACTGAAACGTAAACGACCGGGTCTGCATATCAGTCATCGCTTACGCCTCCTTTCTTCGGGATCGACATTGAGCCCAAACACCGGCGTATGCGCAGCATATTTCACATAAAGGCTTGTTGATACACTTATCATTACGTACGATTATGAACTTTAATTTCTCGGACCGCTATCGAGTCCTGCACAGGTCCGTTGTGAAATATGTCACACCCGTCCGGCCTCTGTAATGGGCCGCATCATCTTCCACATCAACAGATCGAGGTCATCGGTCATGGGCTTCTGGTCGACTGTCCTCGTGTTCGTGAGCCCGGCCCACGAGATGCCTCTGGAGGTGCGGACGAGAATAGTACAAGTTCCCGGAAGGCTGCCCATGTGCCAGCAATTTCCGGTGGGACTAATCGACCATCCACAGCCATATTTTGGATAAACGGTCGAACCCTTTGAGATCGTCTTGATCGATTGGGAGGAGAGTATGTCCGGAGGAGTGGGGAACCCGTCGACCCCGAGGGCGAAGCTCACCAGATCACTGGCAGTTGCAATCCATCCGCCATGCGAATCCATTCTGCTAACCTTCAGATTATATGGATTCTGGCCACCCTGCCCGTAATAGTGGACTTCGTTCACTGCTATGTCGGCGAGCGTGTTGCCTGCAATCTGCATCCCCGAGGCTCCGCATGGCTTCAGGACTTCCGTCTGAACGAAATTGGAATAGGACTCTCCGGATAACTTTTCAATCACTCGACCGAGAATGCAGTACCCGAAATTAGAATAGGAATAGTGCTGCCCCGGCTGAAATTGAAGCGGATGGTTCGCGATGGTCTCAACGATCAATCGCTTGTGGTCAAATCTGGGGTGAGAGAACATGGGATCATTGCCAGTGTTTCCCCATCCACCGCAGGTGTGGGTGAGAAGGTGAAGGAGTGTGATTTCTTCTATGTAAGCGGCAAATGGCGCTGAACCAAAATCGTTGCCGAGAACCGACCCCGTTCCGAAGATGTGGTCCGTTAACTTC
>JBDUAM010000210.1:0-2486 GCA_040004655.1 Chthonomonadales bacterium
ACCACCAAGCGTCGGGTCATAGACCATATCGAGCGTTAGGAAGAAGTTTGTGTTATCCGTAGTCGTGATCTGCGAGAACGGACGCAATTCGAAAGCTGGCTGAGGAGTGATCTGCACCAGACCGCCACCCTTGCTGATTGAACCGCCAACGCCCTGACCACCGCCAAAATTGCCGTGGGTATATGGGAAGAACGATCCCGGCGAGTTCAACAACGAATCACCGAGGTGATCATTGAACTTCGAAGAATCGAGTTGCAACAAGCTAGCGTTCACAGCACTGACGACCACCTTAAAGCGGAGGTACACCAGCACGCTGCCAGAATCAGATGTGTTCGTCAACGGAAGCGGAACCTCGCTGGCACCGGTAACGCGGACGCAATGCAGGTATGGATTCGGCGTGATAGGCGGAACCTGAACTGGTGGAATGACCAGCTGGTCGCTATAGCGCGTGAAGAATGTCTTTCCAACAGCAGGTGCCGCTGTCGGATCTGCACCGATCATGACAATCGGAGAACCATGGCTAGCCTGGGTGTCCAAAACCATTGCCTGAGTAAGGTAGGTCATCTGGAACTCGAAGCTACGGATTGGCTCCAAATGCTGGCCGCCAGTGTTCGGGTTGAAGGTTGTATCAACCTCGTTGTAGATATAAATAGGGATGAGGAAATACCGGTCGCCGCCAGGTCCTGGTTGCGGTACACGGATAATTCCGTCAGAATTTACGTGATAGTTGCGAATCGACAGAGTCGGGTAGTACTTAGGATTAATAAGTACCTGTGCCGACGATGCCGATGCCATTCCGAACAGCACCAGAAGTGCCGCTAGGAATCCGAATGCACTATAGCCGTAACGCTTACGCATGGCCATGTTCTCCTTGGATGAAAGTTTGTTCGGGTTCATTATACCTGACAACAAATTACACTTTTGCACGTTTGTTACACTCTTTGCGAACAGAATTCGCATTTCCTCGAAAAATGGTCAGTGGATAAGCAGAAATCGCGCATGAGCCACGCTCGACGAAACCGAGCTGAGCTCGTCCTCGCCCAATTCTGAAACAGTCACGTCATACCAGCCTGAGGCCAGGTCAGAAGGGATGTTCCACGTCCACGGCGGTACCATCTGCGTTTCGAACGCCAGATGGCCTATAAAATCATAAATTTTTAGCCTCTGAAGGCCTGCAGTGCGACTCATATCGAAATGCAACTTCGTTGCCGCCGGATTAGGCCACACTGAGAAAATCGCATTCGCCCGTTCTGCATTCACTGCCTGAGTCGAACCAGTGCCGCTGATACAAATATCGGCGGTGTCGGACAATGCGCTACGAATCAAGGCCTCTCGATTCATCACCTGTATCGCAGACGCGAACATCGGCGCACAGACTGTATCTCGAAGAGTCTTAGCATGAAGTCGAAGCCTTCCCAGTAAGGAAGGCAATTCCAGATACTGTCCGGAATCCTTGAGTATCGATGTCCAGCTGATGCTCGTTTTACTAACTACCAGTCCGGTGTCGACTATTTTGCTACCGGAATCTGTAGTCAGAGAATCGAACCACCACAGTGCTGTATCCATCGGAACAGTCACACGAACGGCTTGGATGCGCGCCCCCGGATTTCCGAGGAGCGACACCGGTATGTCGAACGCGCTATCATTCGAAACTTTCGCTCCGATAAAATGCGTCCGGATATCAACCAGTGGCCGAGCAATTCTGATCCAGCCCGGATCGGCAACAATCTGGTCAACCCCGAATTCTGTCGGAATATCTAGCACCGTCCAGCGCAAAAAAGTAGTATCGATGCTTGTATCGACGACTGAGAAGCGATTCGTAAAAAGAATCGGATTCGAGAGGTCGATCTCCAGATTCCCATCTAGAGCAACTCCGCCAATTTCCGGCGGTTGTAGTACACGATAGTGCGTAATGAAACGGCTTGCTGTACCTTCGAACAGGACATCGACACCCGTGAGTTGCCTCGGGTCGTACCCGATGTGCAAGTTAAATCCGCGAACCTTGTGAGGGTTAGGAAAACTGTACGTGTACTTTACGTCCACGAACACATCCCTCGTCCCCGGCGCCACAGTTACTGTATCGATTGCCAGATGCAGTATATTTTGGCTGCGTGCTTCTGCTATCCACACGGTAAGCAGAACAACAACCGCTGTACTCAGCGCCTTCATCGTCTTGCTTACCACCATTTTTCAATGAACATATATGCTTATGCGCTCCCATCTCAGTGATAAGAGCGCATAAGCGATAACTTTAGCGAATCACCTGCATCTTCACAGTCTGTGTGAAGCTAGGTGTTGCGATCTGATAGTAGAACAATCCACTCGAAACGAGATTGCCCATATTGTCGCGTCCGTCCCACTCAACGATGTTGTGACCGATCGAACGCATCTCATTCGCGACGAGTGTGCGAATTTCATGGCCCATCATGTCATAAACGCGGAGCGCAACAGTTTCAGAATTCCCAAGATCGAAACCAATCGTTGTC
>JBDUAM010000615.1:0-8301 GCA_040004655.1 Chthonomonadales bacterium
TGATGAACAATACACTTGCTGGAATCTTCTGGTCGGGTGTAGGTCTGGCGCAATTCAATATGCTGATCGGGTTGACACCAAATGAGCGGAAGTCGGTGTACGTCGGCGCGATGTCGGCGGTGACGGGTTTGGCAGGAGGCGTTGCTCCGATTGTCGGTGGGGCTATTCTTACCGCTATTGAGCCGATCAAAGTTCGAATAGGCGTCTACAATTTTGGGCATTTTCAGATTATCTTTCTGATGAACAGCCTATTTAGATATTGCAATCTCTATTTCTTTTCCAAGGTGGATGATCCGGGGGCTTCAAGTGCACGGTCGGTGCTTTCTCAGCTTTCGACTGCGGGAGTTTCGACGTGGGTGCAGATGCATCGCCTCCAGAATGCCCCAAACGAAGAAGGAAAGATTCGCGCGGCTCATGCGCTCAGGTCGGCGAGAACTGCTCTGGCTGTGGAAGAGTTGATTGTCGCGTTGGACGACCCGAGTCATCACGTTCGTGAGGAAGCTGCCGAAGCGCTCGGGGAGATCGGCGATGCCCGCGCTATTCCGGCGTTGCGTGACCACTTGCTTGATCCTGCGTCGGGAATTGTTGGCGAGTGCGCTTACGCCATCGGAAGAATTGGTGATCCTGAAGGGCTCGAGCCACTAGCGCATTTGCTACGCGAAGGGATCATCCAGGATAGGATTGTCGCGGCAAAGGCGATCGGGAGAATTGGGTCGGCGGAAGCAATGGTTGAGCTAATTGGCATTTTGAAAAACCCGGAAGGCGAACCGGAAGCGTTGTTGGAAAGTTGCCTTCGAAGTTTGTCCGCCGAGGAGACGCCGGATAATACTTCCGTTATTCGCAGCTTCATGGGTCACAAGGCTCGTGGGGTTCGGCTGAGCGCCATTCGGGCTGCAGGTGATCTCTGTTCACCAATTTTAGCGGAGCCTCTGCAAGAACAACTCGAGAGGGAAGAGGATGAGTCTGTCGTGCCCCAAATCGCGGTATCGCTTGCAATGACGGGTGATCCGAAGGGTGTTATTCCCCTACTCTATTCGTTGCAACGTGTCGAGTCGCCGATTGCGCGTCGGCAAATTCTTAACGCCATCGGAATTGTGTTATCGGTGGAAGAGATTTTTTATCCATTCTTGAGTTCTGAAGCATCAGAGAAAGATGGAATACTTAAAAAGCTAATCAGGGATATCGGCAAACGTGCCGTGGCGAATTCCGATATATCGATCCCAGATAGGCGTGTTCAAGTGAGAATTGATCGAGCCGAGAAGCTCGCGACACAGGATGAATTCAATGCGGCCCTGGCCCAGATATTTTATGTGGTGCCGGATGAAACTTCTGGTCCGCGCGGGGAAGTATTTGCCGCAATCGTAGCCGATGCGGAAAAGCGGGAAATCAGTCAAGAAGAATTTGTGCTGGCGCTTTTGGCAGTAACCTGACAAATTTATTTAATTTCAAATGTGCCGCGAAATTATTGTCATTTATCTCGCAAAATTTCTTCCGAAGGACTTGACATTAGTGCCAGTTATGGCCTATTATTAAATAGTATAGATTGCACGGTACCTGATGGTTGCGGGCGTAATTCCTAAGCCGATTCCTCTTCGCAGCAATATCCCTCGTTGGGCTTGCTCTACCGTCGTGCGTTGCTAATTCGCACAAGTAAACAGCATTCGTTGCAATTAATACAATGGTAAATCACGGAAGGAAATCAGCACTTGCGAAAGTGGACCAAAGAGACGATTGCGGCCGAAATTCAGAAACTATCTAAAGACGGCGTAATCTTGAACTATGCAAAAATAGCCGAGGAGCATGTAGCTTTGCTTCGAGCGGCTACCCGATATTTCGGATCGTGGAGAGACGCTGTGGACTACGCAGGAATTCAGTATGATGGTGTTCGAAAGTACCGCACCTGGTCGAAAGACAAGATTGTAGAGCGGATTCAGGAGTTGCATAAGCAGGGAGTTGACCTCTCGTGGCGACATGTCAGCACCCAGGTTGATCCTCAGTTGGCTGCCGCCGCTACAAAGCGACAACACTTTGGTTCCTGGAGAGGCGCCATTGAGGCAGCAGGTCTTAAGTACAGTGATGTTCGCAGATACCGACAGTGGGACGAAGCGACCATTATCGCCCTGCTGAAGGAACTTCATGCTCAGGGCAAAGACCTGAACGCAAAGAGCGTTGAAGAGATTGACATCACGCTCATCACGGCAGCTCGACGTCGATTTGACTCGTGGGACAAGGCGCTAACCGCTGCCGGCCTGGACGCGAGCAAGATCGTCCTTCGAAAGCCGTTCAAGCGCAAGAAGAAGACAGAAGCCTGATCTTTTCGGGTTTTTGATTGTCAGACATAAATTACCGGCTGAACCAACTATTGGTTCGGCCGGTCTTTGTTTTTGTGGAGTGTCAAAGAGGACGACGTTGTGTTCGGTCGGCTAAATCCGGCGTGATCTCTGCTCTGTGCTATAATGGAGTACACAATTTTGAGTGAAAGATCACGTGGAGGGCAGTTCCCCAACTCATGGATACAAGCGATTTTCGCAACGGAATCTCATTTCTTCAAGACAATGAAATTTTTACGGTAGTAGAGTTTCAGCATGTAAAACCAGGCAAGGGCGGAGCCTTTGTGCGCACCAAGATTCGGAACGTTCGAACTGGCGCTGTAGTTGATAAGACATTCCGAGCGGGCGAAAAGATGGAACAGGCCAGGCTTGAGCGCAAAAACATGCAGTATCTCTATTCACTGGATGACGAATACACTCTGATGGACAATGAGACATTCGAGCAGGTTACCGTTCCGAAGTCGATGATCGGGTCTCCTGTGAAGTACCTGAAAGACGGAATGGAGGTTGGCGTTGTAGATTACAACGGCGCCGTCATTGGCGTAGAAGTCCCCTTCTTTGTGGAGCTTGAAGTGACGATGACAGACCCCGGAGTGCGTGGCGACACGGCGTCCGGTGGATCTAAGCCGGCCGAGCTTGAGACGGGAGCTACCATTCAAGTGCCCCTCTTTGTAAACATGGGCGACAGAGTTAAGGTCGACACTCGAACAGACAGTTATCTCGAACGCGCAAAGTAAGTAAATCTCGAACCGCTGTGTGACGAGTTAGTTATCGCTCGGGTTGCGGCCTGAACATAATTCGCCTTTCTGCTGGAGGTCTTTCCGTTTGCCGGTAACATTTAGTGGCTCTAAAAAAGGCTCGTCGGAGCGAACATACAGCACCCTGATGGATTGGACCCGCAAACTTATGCAGGCCTCGTTCGTTGTTGTTGTACTGCTGTATGCTTATCTCCTCTACGGTCTCTTCTTCGGCAGCATCGGTCAATGGGCTACGGTAACAAATGAGGCAGATCGTGTTCGAATCATCCAGAACATCGATATGGCAATCAAGTATCTGAACATTGCGCTGGGCGTTCTGTTATTAAGCGTCTGCATAGCCTATTTCGACGAAGAAGTAATCGGCTATGTGCTTGTTGCAGCCTCCGTTGCTCTTTATTATGGTCTCCCCTTGCTCTTTGAATTTGTCTTTTCTGGGCAGCTTGCCGATTGGACTAAGACACGGAACAACGGTGCGATCGCCATCTTTAATCAGTTTAAGATTCTTGCCCTCATGTTGGCCGTGGTAGGTGGAATTCTAGCGATTCGCGATCTGATTCTGCGTGTTGCGGACGGCTCTTCGCGTAAGCGCGAGGAGTTTAGCGCCATGCAGTACGGCGGCAAGGTTGAGGAAGAGAAGGAACCTGCTGGCGCCATTCTCGGAGCATTTGCCAAGTGCTGGCAGCTCCCCTTCTGTCGACCTGCGATCCGTAAGAACTGCCCCATCTTCCTTGCCAAAACAAAGTGCTGGAAAGAGCGCGTAGGGTGTATGTGCGAAGAGCGCGTCATTCGGCACTCCATGGATGAGATCATTAGTAAAGAGGCTATCTCGTTTGATGCACCTCAGGAACCTGTCGAAGAGAATTTTATTAAGATGGACGGCGACCTGAATGCAAATACCACCCCCGAAACGCCAGAGGTTTCTGCGATTGAGAAGACACAGCCAGTAACGGTTCGCATGCCTTCAAAAGCTGTAAATCCGAGGCACGTAAAGATCCCGCACAATCCAAACCTGAGTAACGCTCTTAAAGCCGAGCGATGCCGTAACTGCACTATCTACAACGAACATCAGCGAAAGAAGTACCAGATGCTTGCGCCTATACTTGTGCTTGGTGTGCCAGGTCTTGTAATTCTGAAGATTGGCGATGTTTCCGGATTGCTCAATCGCGCGCTGAACGATATCGATTCTATAATGAGCAAAGTCTCCCTGGGTCCCTCACACGGAGCGACATCCAATGTAGTATCCAGTACCTTTGGAGGTTCCGGAATCACGCAGTATTTGGTGATCGGGTGCCTCGTGATCATCGTCTCTACGATGGCGCTACGGTTTCTGGAATTCCTCGTATTCAAAGTGAAAATATGAACTTTCAAGAGATATCGTCCCTCGTGGACCTGGTTGTCAACTCTGGCATCAGCGAAATGACCCTGAAGAATGGCGACCGAAAGCTTACCGTTCGCAAGGGTAATTCTGGCGCAGTTTCAACCGAGTACTATCCGTCAGATTCAGAAACAACCGTTGAAGTAGAGGACTCACCTGTTTCCGCCCCGGAAGTTCAAAAGAGCGTTACCGTGACGGCGACGATGGTGGGAATATTTCACTACGCCTCGCCGCCCGTGGGCGTCGGAACCCAGGTGGAAGTCGGGATGGTAATTGGCATTATTGAGTCGATGAAGTTGATGAACGAAGTCCAGTCTGAAACATCTGGATTTATCCACAAGATCGAAGTGGAAGCAGGTATGGCAGTTGAATATGGCACGCCGTTATTCGTGGTCGGGCCAAATTCACCATCTCTTAACAGGGAGGCAAATGAATGAACAGCAATCGGCGCATTTTAGGGTTTAGTCTGGTTGAAATTCTAGTGGTATTGGCAATTCTGGTTGCAATGAGCGCATTCATTGTGCCTCGACTGGTGGGGAAAGCGTCCATCGTCAACGGCAAAAAAGTCCCGACACCGATGAGTCGCGCGCATGACACCGAGTGTATTTCTAACATTCGATCTGTTCGGCAGGCGATTGCCGTTGCGAAGACCAGTGAGACGGAAGAGAAGAACCCCGCGAGCCTGTCCGAGTTGAAGCTGCCCGCCGAGATTTTGAAATGCGCCGAAGGCCACCAGCCTTACGTCTATGATCCACGCACCGGAGAAGTCCATTGTCCGCAGATTGGGCACGAGAAGTTCTGAAATTCAAGTTGCGGCAACACCAGATTTCCAACAAATATTGAGGTCCTAACCGTATATGTTTAGTAAAATCCTGATCGCTAATCGCGGTGAGATCGCATGTCGCATCATTCGTGCCTGCCAGGAGATGCGCATTAAGACTGTCGCGGTCTATTCGACTGCGGACGCCCAATCCCTGCATGTGAAAATTGCCGACGAAGCGGTCTGCATTGGTCCGCCACCGAACAAGGAGAGCTATCTCAACGCCCCGAATATTATTGAGGCGGCCCACATTACGGGCGCCGAAGCGGTGCATCCCGGTTATGGCTACCTGAGCGAGCAGTCGATTTTTGCCGAAGCATGCGAAATGTGCAACCTCGTTTTTATTGGCCCTCCACCATCTGTGATCGACAGGATGGGCGACAAAGCGAAGGCCCGCGAAACGGCGAAGGCATCAGGTGTGCCGATTATTCCTGGAACGGAAGAGACGGTTGCCAGCGAAGCGGAAGCACAGCGAACTGCGGCGAAAATCGGGTTCCCGGTCTATATTAAAGCAGTCGCAGGTGGCGGTGGAACTGGAATTCGACGAGTGGATGACAGTGAAGAATTGCCGAATGCCTTGAAGATGGCGAAGTCGGAATCGGAAGCTGCGTTTGGGAATCCGGAAGTATATATTGAGAAGTTGATTGAAGAACCTCGGCATATTGAGGCCCAGATTCTTGCAGACAATCATGGAACGGTGATCCACCTGGGTGTGCGCGAATGCTCCGTGCAGAACAAGCGCCACAAGAAGCTTGTGGAAGAAGCGCCGGCGAGTGAGATTCCGCAAAGCCTGAGAAATAAGATCGCAGAGTCGGCGGTGAAACTGGCGAAGAGCGTTGGTTATCGCGGCGCGGGAACTGTTGAGTACCCTGTTACAGAAGCTGTGACAGGCGTGGACATAGTGAAACAGCAGATTAGGGTAGCCGCTGGCGAACGACTGGGGATATCCCAGCGATCCATTGAGTTTATCGGGCACTCCATTGAGTGCCGAATTACGGCTGAGGATCCGGCTCGGAACTATGCCCCATCGGCTGGGACGATTGAGTCGATTCACTTCCCCGCAGGGCTTGGCGTACGGGTCGAAAGCCATGCATACTCCGGCTATGAGATTCCGCCATATTACGACCCGATGATTGCCAAGATTATTGTCTGGGCGCCGGACCGTCCTCAGGCGATTGCCCGTATGCAGCGGTGCCTCAACGAAATGGAAGTCATTGGCGTCCCTACAAATCTTGATTTGCAGAAGCGCATCCTCGCGAATGCGCACTATCGCAAGGGCGATATCTCGACGGACTTTGTTCATCGCCGATTGATGTCGGACAGCAAGTAACCGGTTCTAACGTGGTTCCCCTTCTTGCGGCCATTGCTTACTTTGCACAGACCCCCGCTGTGCCTGCCCAGGTCTCGGCGAAAGTCGGGCACCTATCGGCGTGCTGGAGCGTCAAAGATGGCCTTGCCGTGGAGTTTGACGGCACGAAGGTCGTTGCTGGCAGCCTGCTGCGCGTTGTTCCTGTGAATTCCGCCACTCCGCTCCCCTTAGATAGTTCCTGCGCCTTTGAGAAGCTGCCGAATGGCGGCACCCGGTTCACCGTGACCTTCCACGCGAAGGATGCATCCCAGTTTTCCGCGACCGAACAGGTCGACATTCTTCCAACGGACACGCTCATCTTTCGGCTTCGGGGCACGGCTGTGCCTGCCAAATTAGATTGGTGTACGGCAGAGATTTCTGGCGCACCGCTAGCAGGCGCAAAGTGGAAGGCTGAGGGAGTCGACTACTCCTACCCTACCGGGGTGATCAGCGAAGCATTTAAGACTGCGGAATTTGAGAAGTCGTTCGTAAACCAGAAGTTCTGGACGATGGATATTGTTGGGTCGGCTCTACGGATAAAGCTCGCACCGGGGCAGGATAGTCCGGACGCTATTGTTGCCGACGGCAAGCCGGTGGACACTGACTGGCCAAAGGGCGAGCGAAGGTTCTGGTTGGGGTTTGTCGGGGTGAAATCTGTGGTGGGTGAGACTTTTATGCGAACTATTAGGGTCGATTTGTTGCGGGTTGGGAAACCTTAGTGGTCAAGTTGTCCCAAGAGAACATTTTCATTTAGCTTGGTTCTTGATTAGTATTGGTTCGAAATATCACTTCGAAACAATCTTCCTGATCGATAAACATTGAACCTCTCGGTTGCCGTAGAACGAAGATAAATGCAGCCATGTCACCACCGCTACTGACTAAATTAAGGGCCAATGGTCCAATCAGGTATGGCAAAGAAGTACGGTAAAGCAAAATAGTGAACCCAAAGATGGAAGAATTAGCGATCAAGGGGCTAAGCTGAACGATTGAAATTTGCAAACTCGTCATTCGCGATCCCGGCGTAGATGTACTCGTTAATTTGCCGGCTGGCGATTCGATAATTCCTGTTGTAGGAGAGAAGCCCATGAACTTCAGCGCAAGCCTGTGAATGTACTCGTGGAGGTTGATTGTTTGTCTGTACGACAGTAGAAATATCCCTATCGCAATTACGCTTTGAGCGGGGCGAAGGTTTTTGGCCAGGTAGATGACAACTGAAACCATGACGACTAGGATAAGCATTGATCCAAATCTTATCAATTGCGCTGGTGCTCGGTATGATTTTTTTGATTCGCTATTTTCCATTGCCACTCAACTACCTATCCGTCCCTATGATACGTCTAGCATATATGTGTTGCGAAGGACTGAGACCATCACTTACTATTAGGGAATTGCACAATTAACACCACACCGTTGGCCGTTCTCATGTCATTGAACGGGCGGGATTGGACTTTGGTTGTCTTGACCCATATTTTCGACATGTAAGAAATTACGAAGAAATACCATTGGCGAGTATTCATATTCCTCACAGATATCTAAAAGTGCGATAAACGGCATCTTACCAATCGACTCCAACGACAGAAACCATTCGTTGGCTGCTGCGGGTTCCCAACCTGCGTTTAAGAATCGTTCGTTGGTATCTGGAAATGTAGCGTCCAAGTCAACTGGAAATG
>JBDUAM010000537.1:0-8296 GCA_040004655.1 Chthonomonadales bacterium
GAGCCAGCCGATCGTTTGGCGGATAATTCTATCCTTTGAACATTAATACGCAACAGCGGTTCAATTATTTTCCATTAAGGTTGACCAATGAGATGTTTTCTTATTTTATACAGGCACAAATGGATTGTAATCCTGCACATATCCTCCGATTAGCCTCTGAAGACAGAATTAAGTTTATCTCGTTGACCGCTAATATGGGTCGATCAGAACATTATTATTAGTTTAATTGTCTTTGTTTCTAATAGCGCTTGCCGGCGTTATTGCGGAGTAAGTAAGCGTAGTCTTTCGGTGCAAGCCACAAAGATGTGGAAGCAGGAATACACTTGCGATGCTCTGCCGGTTGAGTCGCTGCCCGAGGGACACCAAGTGGGCAACGGCTCTACACGGTGCGTAGTTGGAACGTATCGGAACATTTCCAGTTTGATGCACGGTCAAACGCAGAAATTTAGTCTGAATACGTAACAACCAAAAACAAATGTTGTACTTTGAAAAGAGGAGCGTATTAGAATGACCAACACATTGAAAGCCCTGATTGCTGTAGGAGCGATGGCATTAGCTATTACTTCTGCTGGCGCTCAGGTGCAAATCGCATCCGTATCAAACAGGCCCGGAGATACCGCGAACTATTATGCTTACAAGCAGAATGGTGGAAATGGTAGTTTCTTCACCAGCCCTGACAATGGACTAACCAACAACTCCGTGCCCGTGCAGTTTACTTTCAACATTCCAGTTCCCGCCTTTACACAACCCGTTCAGGCATCTCTGTTCTTTGGAATGACGAACAACGGTGGCTGCGTTGTGGTCGGAGGCAAGACGACGCAGGCCCTTAACGGCGGAACTCTCACCGTTGTAGTTTCCCCTACTGATCCAAATTACGGAAACAGTGGCACGATCTCACATCACGGCAATGAGATCATTTTCAAGGCCATATACGCGAGTTCTGGTCTTTCTCAGGACACTACCTCTGGTAACCCGAACCCGTCTTTTGGTTTTGCAGATCCGGCGGACAACGTTGTCTTCCAGTCTGCATACTTCAACAGCGCAAGCCCACGAACCGGAACGTTTTCGTTCCCGGCTGGTGGCAATTTAGTTTGTGCAGGTACCGGTGGACTTGGTCTGAATAGTGGCGTTTGGGGCGGCGCCGGCGCCTTTGCGGCAAAAACGGCAAGTGGCGTTCCGGAGCCAGGCGTGGTTACCATGCTCCTCGGCACCGGTGTTGCAGCCAGCATGGTTCTCCTGCGTCGCCGACGACGAAACTAAGTCTTCTTAGTTTCTGGTTAACATAAAAGGATGCGCGTCCAGCAATGGATGCGCATTCTAATATGTATCGCAGTTATAGAAAATGCCCGACCTCGGTTTGAGATCGGGCAGTTCTACTTTAACATCACAGTTCGTACTTCTGAAGCAGGATACTGGCCTTAACCGCATGTCTCCCTTAAGAATGCACCCCCATTAATTCAGGACAGTATTTTCGCCGCGTTAATCACTTCAAGGCAAGTCTGTTTCATTGGCTGGCATTTGTCCCTTGATGTCTTTTGCAAATGTCTGTATGCATCAGCCTCGACTAAGCCCTTGTGTTCCATGAGAATGCCTTTGGCTCGATCCACGAGTTTGCGAGTAGCCAGAGATTCCTTCAGGTCTTCATTTTCATGTTTGACCGTCTGAAGCGTCTCAAATCGGGCTAGCGCAAGCATCACGGCGGGGATCAATTGCTGGCTGCTAATTGGCTTCACAAGATATGTTGTGACTCCCAGTTCAATGGCTTTGGTGACCAACTTCTCATCCCCAAAGGCGGTAAGCATGACAACTGCAACAGGCCTTTCATTCACAATTCTTTTGGTAGCCTCAATGCCATTGACCGAATTCAACTTAATATCCATCAAGATCAGGTCGGGCTTGAGTTCACTCGCCAATTTACAGGCTTCTTCACCATCCGGAGTCTCACCAACTACATCATAGCCAGCATGCATGAGTGTCTTACGCAATTGCATCATTGTGACGGCCTCATCTTCACAAATCAATACGCGGTGGGGGATAGACACGGCAGAGGTCCTTTCTATGTAATTCGCCATCGGGAGGCAACGCCACAATTAAATAATATTAATTATTTTGCGTAAGGCACGAAAATTCCTTTGTATTCCGATCAAAATTATGCCTATTAGACCTTAAACCTCGTTAACGATATTGTTTATGGTTATGTCGAGTATCAAGGCGTATTGTTGACGACACCGGACACACAGACTGGCACGCAGGGGAGGTCCATTTCCGAATAGCTTGAAAATTTCTTCATATTTGATTTTCAAAACAATTGTGATATAGTGTTCTTATAGCGGTAACGAAGAGACCCTTTTGCGGTTCACGTGATATCTCTCATTTGCCACGAACCTGAGCCCTTGCAAAAAATAAAAATTTTTCAAGAAACTTGGAACAAAACATTTAGCAGCTGCGTCTACTATGTATAGCGAGCAATTACGTACGAGTTTAAGTAAAAAATTGCTCCCAAAAAATTAAATATTCCGCACGTGGCCCAGAATGTCACGTCAGCAACTAGGCCGAGGGGCGTCTGGTACTGGAGAGATCAAATCTCCAGTACCAGGCGCCCTTTTACTTTCGTGACACCCATTAAGGAGAGTACGATGAAATCGACTTTTAACCTGGCGAACAAATCTGTGAACACCTACGGACCTTGCACAACGGAAAACAAAGTACCCAGTTGCATTGATTCCGATGAGATGCTTTTGGCGAAGTATCGAAACGGAAATAAGCGTGCACTGGAAATTCTGATTCGACGGTACGAAAAGGCTATATACGGGTTGGCTTTTCGGTTAGCCAAAAATCATGACGATGCCCAGGAAGTCACATCCGAGACATACCTGAGAATAACCCGGTATGTCGTAACAGTTCAGAACGTCACAACCCTGCCGGCATGGATAAATAGAATTGTTGTAAATGTCTTTATCTCAATGCGTCAATCGGCTCAGCGCAAACCAACTACGTCGCTTGATGAGCTGACAGAAATGTACGGCGATAGCGCCCTTGGCGCAATGGACGAGACTCGAACTTCACCAGCGCTTCTGCTGGAGGCAAAAGAACGTACAGAACTTTTGAATGACGCAGTCGCGTCGTTGCCTCCAACGCAGCGACCCCTTGTTACGCTCTTTCACCACGAGCACCGCTCCTACGAAGAGATAGCAAATACACTCAACCTGCCAATCGGCACGGTCAAGTCTCGATTGAATAGAGCGCGACGGGCGCTGTTAGAGCTCTTAGCGCCGCATGCTGGCATGCTCCTTTCTCGTTAGGACAATTACGTCCGCGTTGATTGCGAATATGAATCGAGAGTAAATCCAGTTGTTACGACTATGGCCATTTTACGAAATGTACATGGAAGTTCACTGAGTGGCGTATACGCCAACGGTTGAAATACAACCACCTACAAAGGAGACAAAAAAATGAAAGTTTACACAACCGACGGAGTTGAAACCGCAGATTCGTCATGGGCGCCAATTGCTATTGTGCTCACCGTGATTGTTGTGGCGCTTATGATCGGTTACTTCACATGGTGGGCGCCTGGTCCTGCTGTTGTTGCAGACCGGACTGCTCCGACCACAGTAAGTGTTACGACTCCGCCACCATCTACGCCAAGCACACCGAGCACCGTAGTTATACCTGTGCCAGGCGCACCGGGACCAGCCGGCGCACCAGGTGCACCGGGTAAGTCAGGTGAGCCAGGAGCCCCGGGTGCGCCCGGAGCCCCAGGAGCGCCAGGAGCGCCGGGATCGCCGGGATCGCCAGGCGAACCAGCTCCACCGGCGCCTTCTTCGCCAAACGGCGGCAATTAATTTGTCGGTTGTTAGCTTAACTGATCCGTCTGCCCCCCTCAATCAGGGGCAGGCGGATTCTTCTGAGTCTGCAGGAAATTTGATCGAAAGCAACGATAACACCGAGAATCAAATTGTCACGCCAGGTCAGCCACTGCGCATTTCTCGCGAAACAATAAATCATGCTGCCCATGCTCTTTTCATTCTATGGCTAAAAATAGCCGCTACTCTTGTGGTTGCAGTTTTTGTCGTACACATTTGGACGGTAATTGTTCTGATGATTGTGACAGGGATGCTCGTGGCCACCTTAAATCCGCTGGTACACCTGCTTCAAAAATGGGTCAGGCGCGCTTTCGCTATCACCGTCATTGTTTTCACCATTGTTCTCACATTGGGCGGGCTTTTTGTACTCATGATTCCGCCGCTCATGCGGCAGGTGCATAGCCTGATCATTGGTCTGCCAAAATACCTTACGCAGGTCGAGGCAGCCACACGCAAAATGGGAATTCCTCTTCATCTTCATGGGTCTAAACTCGATTTAACGCAGCAAGCGGCAGTCGTCGGGCCAGATACATTCAACGCACTCTTCACCGTTTTCGGAGCAATATCGACCGTTATCACTGTGGCGATACTAACCACCTATTTATTAATAGATGGTTCAAAAGTTGCAATGGGCGCCCTGGGGATACTCCCTCGCCATCAACGTCTGCCCGTGAGGCAGATGTTCGGGGAAATTGGAGTGAAAGTCGGCGACTATATGCGCGGGCAGATGATTACATCCGGTTTGGCAGGTCTCTTCAGCTATATTTTCCTGTTAATTCTTAAAGTACCGGAACCGCTGCCATTGGCTGGCCTCATGGCCGTTGCCGACCTGATTCCGATGATTGGTCCGCTGATAGCAATAGTCCCGGCCGCCCTCATGGCGCTTACGATAGGCACCCGACAAGCAATGATCGTAGTTATCGGTTACGTTATCTACCATCAGTTAGAAAGCCACATTCTCGTACCTCGTATTTACGGCACGACAATGAAGATATCAGCGTCGGTTATTCTCTTTTCCATTCTGATCGGCGCAACACTGATGGGGATTCTGGGTGCGTTACTGGCATTGCCCGTTGCGGCGGCCATTCCCGTGATCTATCGCTATGTTGTAGAGTGGCGAGAACGTGAGGACGCGCGGTCAGGTACAGACGATAGAGTCTTACCATGATACGGTGGGCGCGACGCACGAGTTGGACCTCAGGAAATGGATCTTAATAACATGTCAACACAAACAACACAGGTCGATCAGAAACAGACGAATAATGGTCAATTTCGTTCCGTGAACGAATTGACTCAGCGGAATATTGAAACTATTGCGGAAATGGAGCGGTCAGCGAAAGCCGAACGGTCCCCTATCGACAAAATTACGGATCTTATTGCTGCCTTCTGCGGCAGCACGACATTCGTCTGGGTACACATCATCTGGTTTGGAGGGTGGCTCGTATTGAACCTGATGCCTATCAAAAAACACTTTGATCCGTTTCCGTTTTCATTATTAACGCTGGTCGTATCGCTGGAATCGATCTTTTTGACTGTGTTTGTACTGATCAGTCAAAATCAGCAGGGCGTAATTGCCGAACGACGCAATCACCTTGACCTTCAGGTCAATCTTATTGCCGAGCAGGAAAACAGCAAGATGTTATCTATGCTGAAGGATATCATGGATCACCTGGGAATTGAAAATAGTGACCCAGAGGTCGAAGTGTTGCGCGAAGAGACACGACCTGATCAGATGGCGCAGCAGATCAAAGAAACAATCGAACAAACTGACAAACCTAAGGACGCTGCGAAATGATAGAGAAACGCAAGGCATGCCTCATTGTCAATACTCGGTCCCGCCGTGGCAAGGAGTGGTTCAAGCCAGCTCTGGACACTCTGAAAAAAGCGGAGAACATTGATCTCGTGGCGTCACATGCAATCAAGAACCCGAAAGAGGTGATCAGGCTCACTCAAAAAGCGGTGACTGATGGAATTCCACTGGTTATTGTGGGTGGTGGAGATGGCACCCTCAGCGGTGTGGCAGGCAGTTTTATTGGCAGCAATTCAGTTCTTGGCGTGCTGCCCCTCGGCACGGGAAACCAATTTGCACGAGATCTTGGAATCACGGCGGATGTAGAGTCCGCTTGTCAAACTATCACAGAAGGAATTGTCGCGGACGTTGACGTGGGAATATTGGGCGACACCCATTTCTTAAATGTTGCTACAGTTGGTTTGACCACACTCATTGCGAATGAATTGACGGTGGATGCAAAGAGGCGACTTGGCCGATTGGTCTACTTGTTTGCCCTTGTGAAGGCGCTCCAAAAAGTGCGGCCCTTTCGCGCTACCCTCACAACGGATGAGGGCGAACAAACGTTTGAGACATTGCAAGTAGTCATTGGCAGTGGCCGATTTCACGGAGGACCTTTTCCATTAGCGCCAGATGCAAGTATAACGAGCGGCAGCCTCGTAGCTTATGCTCTGGAGGGTACAAACCGTTGGGATATTTTGCGGTATGCTCTCAAGCTTCCGGGAGGACATCACGTGGATATGGAGAATGTACAGGTCTTTCATACCTCGGGTGGCATGCTGGAAACGGCTCCCAAACAGCGGGTCACCGTTGATGGCGAGACAAAGTTTCATACTCCAATTAAGTTTGGCATCGCGGCAGGGGCCTTAAGCGTAATGGTTCCACAAGAATTTCGTGAACAACAACAAGAACTTGTTGGGCAAGACCCGGAGTTTGAAGGAAACGTATTGGTACCTGCATAATAGTGCAGGGATTAAGACACTCGTGGAACATTATGTAGAAATTGGCGTCGTTATTGGTACAACCTGCAAGTCTCATTGCTTTGCACTTATGGAGGCTTCAATTCCATGATGGATTATTTACCGACGCAACTAAAACTTAGAACTAATAAACGACTGGCAAACGACTTGTTTTTACCGAGTCTGGATTGGACGGAACTAAACCCCTCTGACCATTTTGTTAAGTTCTATGATGACGACAAATCTCTGGTGGATTCCGTTAGCGACTATCTCGGGAAGGGCCTCAAAGCGGGTGACTGTTGTATAGTTATTGCGACTCCCGAACACCGAAATGGTTTTGAGAATGAACTCAGGAATTCGGGGATAGATTTGACTTTTGAACGCGACAAAGGCCAATATATTTCTTTAGATGCTGAATATGCGTTATCGTTATTTATGGTGAATGGATCGCCCGATGCACAGCGTTTTATGGAAACGATAGGGGGAATAATTGCCCCCGTTTATGAGCGTGGCGGGTGCGTGCGAGCATTCGGAGAAATGGTTGCGCTACTATGGGCAGAGGGCAATCAGGAAGGGGCGCTGCGTCTCGAAGAACTCTGGAATAACCTGAGTGAAAAGTTCTCCTTTTCCCTCTTTTGTGCCTACCCGATGGCAGGATTAGATAGTGCAGATGCGTCCATCCCCTTTCAACAAATCTGCTCACATCATACGCATGTCATCCCTTTAGAGGATTATGCTGAAACCATGAAAACAAATAACCCACTTCATGAAATAACCTTGCTTCAACAAAAGGCCCGAGCGCTTGAATCAGAAGTCGCCCACCGAAAAGAAGTGGAAAAGGTCCTGTCTATCCGCGAGAAAGAGCTTTCAGATTTCCTTGAAAACGCGATTGAAGGGCTCCACAAAGTAGGGTGTGACGGAACTATTCTCTGGGCAAATAGGGCTGAACTTGATCTTCTGGGTTATTCCCCTGATGAATACATCGGGCATAACATTTCAGAATTCCATGCAGACCAAGACGTTATTAGCGATATTATTGAGAAGCTTCAATCCGGCCAGGACCTATATAACCGTCCCGCTCGGATTCTCTGCAAAGACGGGTCCATCAAGCACGTGTTAATTCATTCTAACGCACATATTGAGGACGGGCATTTCGTATACACCCGATGTTTTACGCGCGACAATACTGCTAACCACAATGACGAATTAAGCCGAGTGCGGTTGGCAGCAATAGTCAATTCATCCGATGATGCCATCATCAGCAAAACGCTCGATGGAATCATCACCTCATGGAACAAAGGGGCCGAGAATATCTTCGGCTATACCGCGGAAGAAGCAATCGGCAAACCCAAAACTTTTATATTTCCACCTGACCGGTTGCAGGAGGAGGTCGACATCCTCTCACGCCTTGTAAAGGGTGAGGCTATTGACCATTTTGAAACAGTGCGAGTGCATAAGGACGGCCGGCCTATCGATATATCTCTAACGATATCCCCCATTAGAGATTCGCTTGACACAGTAATTGGCGCCTCAACGATTGCCCGCGACATCACCATTACAAAGCGAAACGTGCAAGAATTGGCAGCAATGAATTCCCGATTAGAGCGCGCCGTGACGGAAACACATCACCGGGTTAAAAACAACCTGCAACTCATGTCGGCGTTGATTGAAATGCAAAAACTGAC
>JBDUAM010000333.1:0-2484 GCA_040004655.1 Chthonomonadales bacterium
CCGTTGAGAATACAAGGCTTGTGTGGCGCGTCTTAGATTCCGCACCAGTTGTTGAACCACCGGCAGATTTCCGTGCGCTTGTGTGGCGCAAAATCGACGCAAATCAGGCCTCAAAGGCATTTGAACAGCGAAGCCAGAAAGCCGGTTTTGATTGGCGATCCCTCTTCCGAATGCCTACTGTGGCATGGGCTGGAGCCGCGCTTGTGGTGATCGCTCTGTTGCCAGTTGTTATTCCGGGCCAGCAGACCGGCGCTCGAATGTGGCCATGGAGCATGTTTTCTTCCTCCGCTGGAGTGAAGAGCGCTACTGCCCCCCTGACATTTGGGAACGCTATTATCGGGCAGAATGAGGGTAAACCTTCAGTAGATGTTGATATCTCAAATCCGGGCAATTCTCCGGTTACTGTTGATGCTGTCGTGACGGGTAACGTGAAGGAAACAAACGTTAAGATCGAACTCCCGGCCAGTAGCCACAACGTCTATCACCTGACTTCGCTCGCACCAATCGGTGGCACTACGGTTACTGCAACCTTTTCGTGGGACGAAAGTGGTCACGCGAAATCTCAGGAACTCAGTTTCAAGTAGTCCTTGCACAATAAAAATCTCCCCTCGGATATCCGGTGGGAGATTTTTGTTGTCTGACTATACTGTTGGCAGCATTTCGCGAAACTCTTCCTCAGATATCACTTTGACACCGAGTTCTGCGGCTTTGGCAAGTTTTGACCCCGCCTTTTCTCCCGCTACGACGAAGCTCGTGTTCTTACTGACACTTCCCGATGCCTTGCCACCCTGCTGTCGCACAATAAACTCGGCTTCATCACGAGAGTAAATGGTCATGGCTCCGGTAAAGACAAACGTCATTCCCGCGAAGGCGTCGCCTTTTGGCACGCTATCGCCGCTGGCTGGTGTAACGGAAGTGAGTAGGTCCTCCACCATTTCCAGGTTTTGTGGTGACTGAAAGAACTGAACAACACTTTCGGCCGTGGTTGTCCCAATCTCGTGGATAGCCGCAAGTTCATCCGTAGTCGCTTGAATGAGATGGTGGATGTCTGGAAACGCGCCAGCCAGGACATCGGCGGTATGTTCGCCGACGTGACGAATGGCCAGAGCATAAATGAAGTTCTTCATCGGTCTCGTCCGACTTGCCTCCACTGCACCCAGAATATTGCCTGCCAACTTCTCTCCCATCCGGTCTAAATTGGTCAACACATCTTTGGTTAACCGGTATAGGTCTGCGGCATTCTTCACCAGGCCAGCGTCAATAAGCTGGTCAATCCGTTTGCCGCCGAGAGCTTCAATGTCCATTGCGTTGCGGGAGACAAAGTGCTGTAACCGCTGTCGAACTTTTTCCGGACAATGGTCGTTTGCGCATCGGCGGACTGCTTCACCTTCAGGTTTGACCAACTGCGTGTCGCAACTCGGGCAGTTTGTCGGCATAGTGAATGCCGTTTCTTGACCTGTGCGTTCGGCGATCACTACCTCAACGACTTCTGGGATTACTTCTCCCGCGCGCTGGATGACGACTGTGTCGCCAATGCGGATGTCCTTACGAGCGATCTCATCTTCATTGTGCAGGGTTGCGCGGGAAACCATCACGCCTGCCACAGCAACGGGCCTGAGGGCCGCTACAGGCGTAATCGCGCCCGTCATCCCTACCTGGACGAAGATGTCCTCTACAACCGTTCTAACCTGCTGTGCCGGATATTTGTAGGCAATGGCCCAACGGGGACTCCTGCTTACAAATCCGAGTTGCTGCTGAAGTGCCATAGAGTTGACTTTGACTACCACTCCATCAATGTCGTAGGGAAGAGTTCGTTTCTTTTCCACCCACTCTTCAGTGAATTCGAGCACTCCACGTATATCGTGGCAGACCTTGAGGGCAGGGTTCGTGCGAAGTCCCCACTCTGGATAGGTTTTCAGCATATCGCCCTGCGATTGAAAGTCCCAACCTTGAAGCGCTCCAACCGCATAGAAGAAGACATCTAAGTTGCGCTTTGCTGTTTTGGTCGGGTCTTTTTGTCGCAATGATCCCGCCGCAGCATTTCGGGGATTGGCAAATGTTGGAGCGCCAGCTTCCTCGTTTTCTGCATTTATGCGTGCAAACTCATCGTGCCGAAGGTAGACTTCGCCACGGACCTCAATAAGGTCGGGCACTCCATTAAATTCAAACAGGTTCGAAGTTGATTTAGCTTTCGCAGTTCTTAGTTTCAGAGGCACTGCCTTGATTGTTCGAATATTAGGCGTGACGTTCTCTCCCGTCACCCCATTTCCGCGAGTAGCAGCTTGCATAAGACTTCCGTTTTCGTACGTCAGGCTGATGGAGAGACCATCGATTTTGAGTTCGGCCATGTACTCAATCGGATCGTCAGGAGAAATCTCCAATCGACGCTTGATCTTCTGGTCCCAATCCAGCAGTTCTGCTTCTCCGAATGCGTTGTCGAGGGAGAGCATCGGAACCCGATGCTCCACAGGATCAAATGTCGTC
>JBDUAM010000535.1:0-8275 GCA_040004655.1 Chthonomonadales bacterium
ACCTGCGAGGCATCAATTTGTGCGCACATGGCACAGTCGAAGAAAAGGCGAAAATAGCTTCGTATTGGCAAATGCGGATTTACGACCTGAGCCTTTCCTGTGGGATCGGTATTTTGCCTCGATAATTCGCTGATCTTGGGTACGCTTAACGTATCAATCCAATCGCCACAATTGTCACGCGATCCATCACCATGACTGAAGACTAAGCGTACTAATTTGAGTTCAATTCACAAACCGAACAATCTACTTAGGGAGAGTACAACATGAAAATATCCAACAGGTTTCACAGGGCTGCAGGCGCAGTCACAATTGCGGGTTTGCTGTTTGTCGGGCTCGGACTGCATGCCGCCGGCGGTCAGGCGAAAGAGGATCCTCAGCCGCCTATTGTCGATCCCGGTCCCATCGGCGGACCACCGTCCGATGCGGTCGCACTATTCGATGGCAAGAACATGGATAAATTTCGCGGCGAACGTAGCCCCGAACCGAGATGGAAACTCGAAAATGGCGTGATGGAAACGACTCAATTCGGTGGGATCTTCACGAAGGAAGAGTACTCGGACTGCCAACTACATGTCGAGTGGGCTTCGCCGTCAGTCGTAAAGGGCGACGGCCAGGGCCGCGGAAACAGCGGAGTATATCTGCTTGGTCGCTACGAGATTCAGGTGCTCGATTGCTATAACAATAAGACCTATCCTAATGGTCAGGCAGGCGCTTTCTACGGGCACAATGCACCGCTGGTCAATGTGTGCCGCAAGCCAGGCGAATGGCAGGCATACGACATCATATTCCACGCTCCAAAGCCACAGCCGGACGGCAAGGTCACTCCGGGCTCGTTTACCGTATTACACAATGGCGTACTGATCCAGGACCACATTCCTGTCACCGGAGAGCCTACTACGGCTGCGCCCCTGAAAGGTGTGGCTTCTAAAGGGCCACTTTACCTTCAGGATCATGGAAATCCAGTGCGTTTTCGCAATGTATGGATTCGACCCCTTTAGCCTGCTACGAGAAGGTTTTCCAAAATGCAATTTCGACGTGGGCAGACAAGCGGAGAACGCCCGTCCGCATTCGCTGGCTGCTTGCGCCGACTCGGATTTTCTTTCTGGTCTATAGCTGCTCTCTTCGCCCTTGTCTGTTCGAAAGGGAGCGTGTCAGCACAGGTTATCGACAAACAGAAGGCGCTGAACGCACAAACCTGGTGGGACAACAAAGACTGGGACTGGTACAAGGCCAATATCCCATTCTTCGAATGTCCCGACGCGGATATCGTGACCACCTGGTATTACCGCTGGGAACTGATAACCAAGCACCTGACATATGGCTCTCCTAACAGCGGGTACAGCTTCACGGAGTTCATCGACCGGCCATTCTGGAGTGGCGCTTACGGTTCGATCAGCTGCCCGGCGGGCCACCAGCTTTACGAAATCCGCTGGCTTCGTGACCCACAATATGCACGCGACTACGCGAAATACTGGTTTCGAACTCCGGGAGCCCAGCCCAGAAACTATGGCTGCTGGATAGCCGATGGAGTCTGGGCGGAGCACCAGGTGCATCCTGATGCTTCCTTCATGAAAGATCTGCTTCCTGACCTCAAACGCAACTATGAAGGATGGGAAAAAAGACAGTTCGTGCCCGAGGTAGGTCTTTTCTGGCAGAACGGCCACGACGACGGGATGGAGTTCAACATCAACAGCCGTCAGACGAAAGATATTCTTCGTGGTGCAAACGGTTATCGGCCTGGTTTCAACGCGTACATGTACGCGGACGCTCTCGCAATAGCCCATACGGCCCAGCTTGCGGGCGACAAGGAGACGGCTCGCATTTACCGCACGAAGGCCGCCTCGCTAAAGGAGAAAGTACAGAAACTACTTTGGGACCCGAAACGGGATTTCTTCTTCCCTATGTCAATGCGAGACGAGAGTGATAACGAAGGCAACCTTGTTAAGAAGAATACGCTGACATACCAGTCCGGTAAGTTTGCTGGCAATCCTCACGGTCGAGAAGAGCACGGTTATATTCCATGGCAATTTAATCTGCCAGATCCCGGGTTTGAATCCGCCTGGAAGTTTTTGATGGATAAGGAGTATTTCTACTCAGATTTTGGGCCCACGACAGTTGAGCGTAACGATCCGATGTTCGTCCTGAAAACCTCCTGTTGCTGGTGGAGTGGGCAGTCGTGGCCCTACGCGACCGCGCAGACTCTCAAGGCGCTCTCAAATCTTCTGCACAACTACCGGCAAAACGTAGTCACAAGAGCGGACTACCTTAAGCTTCTCCACAATTTTGCGGCCTCTCACCGGAAAAATGGCGTCCCGTATCTCGCCGAGGCGCTCAATCCTGACACGGGTTCCTTCGAGGGGCACGACGGGTATAACCACAGCGAGCACTATTTCCACAGCAGCTTTAACGACCTTGTCATTACCGGACTTGTAGGACTGAACCCCCGGGCAGACGATACCATGGAAATCGAACCTCTGGCGCCAGCCGATTGGAACTGGTTCGCCCTCGACGAAGCGCCTTACCACGGCCATAAGCTGAGCATCCTCTGGGACCGCGACGGTACGCGTTACGGTAGGGGAGCTGGTTTGCGAGTTCTGGCGGATGGGAAAGTGGTTGCGTCACGAAAGACACTCGGCAAGCTTACATTTAAGCTTCTTGCATTACGCCCAACCGCAAGGGCATTGTCTCCCAGGCTGAACTATGCAGTGAATAATGATGGTGATTACTATCCGCGCATCACGGCATCGTTCACCGATCCGAAAACCAGTCTGGACAAGATAAATGATGGCAACTGCTGGTATTCCATTGATCCGCCTAATCGTTGGACGTCTTTCGGATCGCCTAATTCGGCGGACTCAATCGAAGTGGATTTCGGGATTCCTCGAACAATTGACACGGTAAGGCTCGGGTTTCTTGACGATGGCAAAGATGTTGTGGCTCCGCAGAGGTATGACGTGGAGTTCTACAACGGAGGCGCATGGCAGCCGATCCCCGATCAAAAGCGAACGCCAGTGGAACCGACAGGTCGCCGGATAAACTCTGTGCAGTTTGCCCCTCGCGATGTACAACGACTGCGCGTTGTATTCACGCACGGTAAAGGCGGTTTCACCGGCCTGTCTGAGATCGAAGCCTGGGGCGACGGCACATTGCCCTACTCTCCAGCACCACCAAAACCGGGCAATCTGGCTTTCAACCCGAGGCAAACTGGCTATCCGAAAGCATCTGCGTCGTTCCACGACGTCTACGGAGGATTGCCCGAACGCGCGATAGACGGCAAGGTGAATTTCAAGCCGAATCCGGTTAACCGCTGGACGAGTTACGGGTCGCCAAACAAGACTGACTGGTGTGAGGTCGATTTTGGCTTGCCCAGAGAAGTCGGCCGTGCCGAGTTGTACATCTATGATGACCATGGCGGTGTTCAACCGCCGGAAAGTTATTCAATACAGTACTTCGCCAATGGCGAGTGGCGTGATGCGGCAAACCAGCTCAAGTCGCCGCCATCTCCGGCAGGCAGCGCGGTGAACACCGTCAAGTTTTCGCACGTTACCACGTCTCGAATTCGGGTGCTGTTCACCCATAAAGGCGGCTCGCGAAGTGGCCTTAGTGAAATCGAATTCTGGACGAATTGACCGGAGTGTTACCATCATTTATTGTTCAAGAAAGCTGAGTGTCAAACGGGTTTCGATACCCAGTTTGAAAATGATGTCAACAAGAATCGTCGAAAATGGTGGGCATCGAACAAGTGACCTCTGCCGTTAGAACAAAGCGGTCAATTTGAGCTCATTCTTTGACTTTTCACGCTCAATTTATTCGTTTTATAGGACCCTTTTTTTGACATGAAACGGTCAGTTTTTCACACTAAGAATGGCCTCAAGGCCGGTCGTTAATCCTGTATAGCATATTGGGCATATTAAGCGATTTGATGCGATTATTTGGTCATATAGCGGCTTTGATCAAACGCGACTTCATTTTGAGTCAAGGTATATAATTTGCGTGAAAAGATTTTGACGACCTGCAACCACCAAAGCATGTAATATCGTGCCATGTGATTTGCCCATTGCAACTCCGGATTGGCAGTGACTTCCTTTGGGACGTCGATGGACAATGAGTATAAATGCACCCATTGAAAGATCGGCCAATCGCTTAACTTTTTAGACACCAAAATATGGAGAGACCTCCTTCATTACAACCGGGTTAATCCAATGAACTTATTGTAAGCACCACGCGTATGTACCTACATGTACTCAAATCCGGTGTTTACAATCGGACATTCTACGCGTGAACTTGACATCTTTCTTCACCTGTTGCAAGCGTATGGTGTGGACTGCCTCGTGGACGTGCGGACGATACCGCGCTCGTTGCACAACCCCCAATTCAATAAAGAAACTTTGCCGGAATTTTTGAAGGCGGTAGGTATTGACTATAAGCACATGGCTGGGCTTGGTGGCTTGCGGCACGCCCTCCCCGATTCTCCGAATGGGGCATGGCGTAATAAGTCCTTCCGGGGTTTCGCCGACTACATGCAGACTCCCGATTTCAATCAGAATTTGCAAGCGCTGATAGACCTGTCCCAGCAAGTACGGGTCGCGTTGATGTGCGCCGAGGCAGTGCCGTGGCGCTGCCATCGCTCAATGATTGCCGACGCTCTCGTGTCGCGGGGAATAGTGGTAGAGCACATCATGAGCGCAACCAATTGCCACAAGCATACGCTCACCGCCTTTGCCCTCGTAAATGGAAAGACTATCACCTATCCAGAACAGGTTGGTACATGAGCCACTCACCTTTTAGAGATTTCATTTAAATAACAGTTGTCCATCTGTAAGGAGATCCAGCCATGGCAGAAAACTTCAAAGTAGGAGATCACGTTTCGTGGAATTCTGAAGCAGGCCGAGTCCAGGGAACGATCCAGAAAAAGATCACCTCGGTAATTACTTTCAAGGGGTATAAGGTGCACGCTTCAGAGGATGATCCGCAATACTTAATCCACAGTGACACGACGGATCACCAGGCCATGCACAAAGGCTCGGCGCTTAAGAAGATCAGCAAAGATGAAAGCTGATTCCGTTATCGGGTGGCACGGCGAAATCATTCGACCGAGACCAAATTGATGAGCCCCAACACGTTTTTTTTGGAACCGGTAGCGCCCTTCCGACTAGATCTCACCGTCTGGACTCTGCGCCGTCGGCCACACAACCTTATCGATCGCTGGGATGGCGAAACCTACCGCAGGACACTGATCATAGATGGAATCCCAATCGAGGTCGAGGTTATTCAGACGGGGCCGCCCGAGACGCCGCAAATTCGCGTCACCGTAATCGGCAGTCCGCTCCGGCACGATGGGAATCAGGCTGTCACGGCAGCCCTGGAGCGATTGCTCGGCCTTCGCATCGACCTGACGGAGTTTTATCGCCTGGCTCATTTTGAAGCCGGGCTCGGGTCATTGGCGCAGCGGTTCCGCGGGATGAAGCCGCCGCGATTTCTTTCCGTGTTTGAAGGAGTCGTCAACGCAATTGCCAACCAGCAGGTCTCGCTAACGGTCGGTATCCACCTGCTCAGCCGACTGTCCAGGAGTCACGGCCTTGCCGTCGAGGGAGTTGATGCTCACGCCTTTCCGCGGCCAATGGACATAGCTACCATCGACCCCCAGGCGTTGCGACAGTTAGGTTTCAGCTCGCTGAAGGGGCGCGCCATGGTTGAGCTGGCCCAAAACAGCGACGAGGACTACGCGGAACTGGAACAATTATCGACTTTATCTGATGACGACGCCGTTGCCAGATTGTGCCAGCTTCGCGGAGTGGGGCGCTGGTCAGCGGAATACGTACTTCTTCGCACACTGGGGAGGCTAAACGTGTTCCCGGGCGACGACGTAGGTGCGCGCAACAACCTGCAGCGATGGCTCGAACTGGCCGATCCGTTGGATTATGATGGAGTTGCGCAGTTGGTAGATCGCTGGCAGCCTTACGCCGGATTGATCTACTTCCATCTACTATTGCGTGGCCTGACTGAGGCCGGACATATCAAAGTGTCCGGGGACCAATACGAAGAGGACCTGTCCCGGTGAATAACTATATTGCAATAGGTGTTTACTCAAACCATATTGATGTCCAGTCGACCATCAAGAAGCTGCAAGGAATGAGTATCCCGATGTCGAGAATCTCGATCGTCGGGCAAGCGCTGGAAGCTTATGTGGAACACTTCACAGCGCATGAGCAGGGAGCTGGGTCGCTAGAGACGTGGGTGGGTGACCTGCCGGGAATAGGCCCATTATTTGTATTTGGTCCTGTTGCGCGAATGTTCGGTGGTGTAATGTTCGCTGACGCCAGCGGCAACATAGGCGGAGTGGTGACATTTGCTAATATTGCTGCTGATTATCGTGAATGGTTGCTCGAGGAAGGGCACTGTCTCGTCGTTGTTCACTGCACTGCAGCTGAGGAACCGGCAGTTCTAAAAGTACTCGATACCGACCAGGCGCTGAATCTTAAGAGCTATGAATTCGCTGGAGCGGACCCGTTAGGGTCCACGGGATAGTACCAAACCCATTAAATCCAATTCTCATATTCGCGATACATCCACCGTTGAACACAAAAACTGGCGTTGAAGAGTTCTCAATCCATTGATTTGAACAGAGAGGGGCTCATGATTATCAAGATCAAAAGAGTTTATGATCGTCCTGAAAAAGATGACGGCGAGCGCGTCCTGGTAGACAGGCTTTGGCCGCGCGGGTTAACCAAAGAGCGCGCTGCGGTGGACCTGTGGCTGAAGGACGTTGCGCCGAGCACAGAACTACGAAAGTGGTTCGGTCACGACCCGGCAAAATGGGATCAGTTCCAAATCCGATACCGAAAGGAGTTGACAGAGAAGAAGGATGACCTCAAGCTCCTCGAGGAACAAAGCAAGAAGCATACCGTCACCCTCGTTTACGGTTCGCGAGACGTGGAGCATAACGAGGCGCAAGTCTTGAAAGCGATCCTCGAGGCAGTTTAACGAAGCCTGAACCATAAATATTTGATGCGAATGCATCCAGGAGATTTGATATGGCAGTTTACACGGTCAAGCTGAAGAGCCGGCAGGAAGTCGCATCTGGCACGATGGCGTTTCATTTTGAGAAGCCTGCAGGGTTCTCGTACAAGGCGGGTCAGTGCGGCGATTTCACGCTCGCTAACCCACCGGAGACTGACGCAGAAGGAAACATACGCACGTTCACCCTCGCCAGCGCCCCCTACGAAGACGATCTCATGGTGGCGACAAGGATGCGAGACACTGCGTTCAAGCGCGTTCTGAAGACAATGCCGCTCGGGACAGAAGTCTCTATGGACGCGCCCTCGGGATCGCTCACGCTCCACAGCGACGCGCACACACCAGCAGTCTTCCTGGTAGGTGGCATCGGCGTCACTCCCGCCCGGAGCATAGTCCTACAGGCCGCTCACGACAAGCTCCCCCACAAGATTGTCCTCTTTTACTCGAATAGAAGGCCCGAAGACTCGGCCTTCCTGGACGAACTGTCGGAGGCCCAGAAGAGCAACTCGAACTTTACCTTAGTCGGCACGATGACAGAGATGGAAAAATCGAGCAAGACCTGGAGCGGCGAAACGGGGTTCGTCACCAAAGCTATGCTCATGAAATCGGTAGAAGACCTCAACCTGCCGATCTTCTACGTCTCAGGTCCTCCGACGATGGTGGCCGCAATGCGCAAAATCCTCGTTGAATCAAGCGTGAAAGTCGAACATATCCGCACAGAGGAATTTTCGGGTTACTAAGCCCTGGCGTCTCAGGTCACATGGCTTGACAGAATCATGACCAGAGAGCGCGAACTCGTTATAGGCATTGAGAGCAGTTTGAAGAGCAGCTAAACGAGCAAACAGCCTCTGCAGGGAGGGAGGGAGCAAATGACACATACTATGATGACTGACCACGCTGCAATCGGCGTCTATTCCAGCCACACGGCAGCCGAAGCGGCCGTGCGTAAGCTGCAACAAGACGCCATCCCAATGGATAAGATTTCGATTATTGGTGGCAGCGCACAAATTCATGAAGCATTGCTCGGACACTACGAGCCGCCACAATTCTTAGCGGAAGGAATGAAGCATCAAAGCGAGAAAGAAGGTATGAAGCTCTTTGGTTTGTTCGGGTTGTTGGCGGGATTCAGCTCTTTTTTAATGCCGGGAATAGGATTGCTGGTAGTACTCGGCCCACTGGCGGGGTTGCTGGGAGGTATTGGGGCCGGAGCCGCGATGGGAGGCATTGTCAGCGTCATGTCGTTCCACGACATCGCCGC
>JBDUAM010000245.1:0-2478 GCA_040004655.1 Chthonomonadales bacterium
ACATCGGCGAGCAGCGGGAACGGCAGATCGAACTTGGTTGTAAATTTCACGTGTGACTTCACACTATCCGGGCTAACCCCAAGGATCACGGCTCCATGGGCGTTGAGTCGACCCAGGTTATCGCGAAAGTTGCATGCCTCTTTGGTGCAGCCGGGAGTATCGTCCTTCGGGTAAAAGTAGAGCACAACCTGCTTACCCGCCAGCCCACTCAAGCTGATCGTTGATCCATCGGTCGACAACAATGAAAACTCCGGCGCTTTGCCACCTTCTTGAACGGCCATTTCTTAAACCTCTTCCTTGATATTGATTTGCCCAGCTTGAACCAGACGATTTGATGCTTGATGAATTTGACGTGTTCCCCAAAAATCCACTAATCGGAGGATTATTCCTATCGGCTTATTCTTGTATAATCCCGAAACTACCCAATCCATCAAAGTCCAGATTTAATTGTAAGACCAACTCACGGCCATGGATTGCCGAATACGGAAAAGCGAGGCGCACCGCACGATGTCTGTTAGCGAAAACTTTCTGGCCCTGCCAGCCACGTCAGATTATGCAAGCCGATACAGTGACTTTACTGAATCCATCTCTCAACGCTCCTGGGCAGCCCACAAACAGACAGTTGCACTATACCGAAATGCTCATATGGGCGACAAGCGAACCGTGGCAGCGTCCCTGATTGCCCTTGCTGCAACTGCCATTGAAGACGGCAATTACCTCTTTGCACGAACGAACTTTGCTGAAGCTCTTGCTATTTTCAGAAGCCTTAAAGATCAGCGCGCTCTTCCCTACGTTCTGGAGCGATTTGCCCGACTCGTCTGCCTGCAGGGTAACTGCGAAGCCGCCGCCCGACTTGTCGGCGCAGCATCGGTATTACGTGAGATGACCGGTGCGCAGCCGACGGGTCAAGAGCGCAACGAATTAGAAGACGACCTCATCACCCTCAATGAAAAACTCGGTGAAGGTGCCCTCCAATCCGCATGGAACAAAGGCAAGCGTATGTCCGCCGAAAAGTCCATTGAGTTCGCCCTCAAGTACAGCCGCTAAGCTCTCCTCAGGACCGCAGACGTCCCCGCCCGCACAGAGAGACTCCCGACACTTGCCGTGAGATCGAGGTTGCGCCCGAGGACGGGCGCGCTCCGATTACTTTCGTGTTCCCCAAAGGTTTGTTCTGCTTTTTTCTGGATCAACACGGCCTCGTTAGGAGCGCGGGCGTCCCCGCCCGCACAGAGAGACTCCCGACACTTGCCGTGAGATCGAGGTTGCGCCCGAGGACGGGCGCGCTCCGATTACGTTATTGTTGCCAAAAAACTTAAAGCCTTAGGTTCTCGCTAAAAGCAGACCGTCGTTAGGAGCGCGGGCGTTCCCGCCCGCACAGATAGCATTTGTCAAGTTGGCGTAACTTATTTCGTGATCACGTAATGATCCATCTCCTTACCATCCGTACCTATCTGACGCAGGGTCATCGTTCTACCATTCACATCTGCCACAGTTAGCGAATATTTCCCCGGTATCGACTTCCGCGCCAGAAGATTCATCAGCATCATCTCTTTGTTCAACTCGTGAAGGTGCGCTCCACCAGCTCCCGTTATCACATAAATGGTCCCGTCTGGTTTTGTCTTCTTCACGCCGTCGTAGGTGCTGTCAAATGTCCATGATCCCTCATATTTTATCGGACGTGAGCAGAAATACGTGTGAAGGTGGCCGTTGAAGACTACGTCGACCTTCCCCTTCGCCATGATGGACCCCACCGCCTGCATCTTCGGATCGTCTGGCCGAAATCCCGCTCCGAGACCTGGATGGTGAAACGTTACCACTCTCCATGTTGAACCCTGTGCGGAAGCAAGGTCCTTTTCCAGCCAATCGCGAAGTGGCGGCTTGGTCCAATCGGTGTAAGGATTCGAATCGAGCACCGTCCAGTGCGTATTGCCATAGTCAAACGAGTAATTAGCCATCACCGGATATTGAGGCAGAGCTGCCGTGAGGAATGGCAGAGTGCTCTCCGTCGGACCCTTAATGGTCGGAGTCTGCGGAGCGTTCAGCGGAAAAGTTGGTCCGTTGAGCGGTTGATACCAGAGGTAGAAATAGGCCATTCCGTCTGGAAATGCGTTAAGGTCCCGCCCATCTACATCATGATTTCCAGGCGCCGCAAGAAATAGTGTCGACCGTTGCAGCGGTGCACCTTCGGTCAGGGACGCCTTGTCAGCGTTATAAACCGGAAAGAAGTTCTTGCGATATTCCGAGATACTCCCATGCGTATAGACGATATCGCCGGGAATAAAGATGAAGTCCGGGTTGAGAACGCTGGTCTGATATGCGATCTGCTTTTCTCCGGGAGTACCCTCGCCGCAATCTCCAAAGACAACAACGCGGTACGGTTGAATGGCAGACTTTCGCGGCCGAGCCTTCGATTCGAATACCTGCTTGCCATCGAGCAACATTCGGTAGGTGAAGTCGACTCCCGGAGTCAGATCCGTC
>JBDUAM010000249.1:0-2478 GCA_040004655.1 Chthonomonadales bacterium
CACGAGCCATTCGGGCAAGGTTGTCGTAGTCGATCTGCTCGGTTTCGGGGTCGACGCCGTAATGGACCACGTTGTAAAACTTGCCCGAGAAATTCATTGGGGAGCCGTGGGTCAGGTGACCGCCGTGTGCCAGCTCCATAGTGAGGATGGTATCGCCATGTTGCAAAGCCGAGAAGTAAACCGCCATGTTCGCCTGTGACCCACTATGCGGCTGCACATTCGCATGTTCGGCGCCAAAGAGTTCCTTCGCGCGATCAATGGCCAGCTGCTCGGCAATGTCCACGTATTCACAGCCACCGTAATACCTTCGGCCGGGATAGCCTTCGGCATATTTATTGGTCATGATCGACCCGACGGCTTCGAGAATCGCGCGTGAGACCACATTCTCAGATGCGATCAGCTCGATATTGTCATTCAGACGGGCTGTTTCAGATGCAATCGCGGCAGCAATCTCAGGATCAGATTCTGCGAGGAGGGCATAGCGTGATATTGTCGGTACAGATTTGGGCAGGCTCAATGAGGTTCGTCCTTCAGATTATTTTGGCGCGTACAACTTCAATTCTATTAACAGCTTGCGGCGGTTTCCTGGTCTTCTGTATGTTCCAATTCAGTGACCTTAGCGATGCGGCGTATATGGCGTTCGCCTTCAGAGAACGGCGTTTCGAGAAAAGTCTGGACAATGGCATCGGCCACTTCCGGGCCAATTATTCGCTCGCCCATGCATAAAACGTTTGCGTTGTTGTGACTTCGCGCCAATCGGGCCGTTACCGGATCAGAACAGGCTGCGGCTCGAACTCCGTGGACCTTGTTGGCGGCGATGGATACGCCTATGCCGGTCCCGCAGACAAGAATACCAAGTTTACTCTTGCCAGAGACCACTGCATGGCCCACAAGCGCGGCATAATCGGGATAATCGGAACTCGCGGGGGTCTGCGTGCCATAATCGGTAACATCATGTCCGTTGGCGTGCAACAGGTCGCGAAGTCGATTCTTCAACATGAATCCAGCATGATCAGAACCTACGGCAATTTTCATTTTGAAAACCAGCTCTCTCGCCTTTACGTAAGGCATTACATATCCATTCGGGTGACGCGATGACTTCCGAATCCGCTCCATTTTACTCTAATACGCCGAACCCCGCAACCAGATTTCACCCGGAATCGGTTCATGTGATCTTGAATCCTAAATCCGGCCGAGGTGATGGCAGGCAGAATGCCGACCGCCTGAAGTCCCTACTGGCCGAATCTGCGTCCATCCTTGGCCCGCCTATTGAAACTGAAGTTCACGTGACAACCAGCGCATCGGAAAGCACCGAGTTGGCCAGATCCCTGGCAACCGACCCTAAACGTATTGTGGCAGCGGCGGGCGGAGACGGCACATTGCACCAGGTGGTTCGAGGAATGGTTGGCGGGGTAAGTCCTTTGGGGATTATCCCACTGGGTACAGGGAATGATTTCGTCAGGACTGTTGGAATACCGCAGGACTTAAAGTTGGCTGTACAGACGCTTTTTAATGGCGTGTTGCAGCCGCTGGATATCGGAACCGTGAACGGACTACCGTTCATAAACGTCGCAAGGTCAGGTTTCGACGCGGTAGTAGCCGAACGAGTTAACCGGGGGTTTCGATACCTAAAGGGTGCAGCGGCTTATAATGCGGGCATCCTTTCCACATTGTTTAGATTTAAACCGTCAAACGTTAAGATTATTATCGACGATCAAGTTTGGGAGGGCCGCGCGATGCTCTGCTCCGTGGCGAATGCACAATATTACGGTGGAGGGATGCGTATCGCGCCCAATGCTCAGATTGATGACGGGCTGCTCGACCTTGTTATTCTTAAGGAGACCGGACTGTTGGAGTTCCTATTGGCATTCCCACGCGTCTTCAAGGGTACTCATATAGATCACCCCAAGATCACCATACTTCAGGGGCGAAATATTCGAGTGGTCACTGATCCACCACAGCCGATTTTTGTAGATGGAGAAGTGATTGGCAAGACGCCTGCCGAATACTCCATTATTCCGGCCGCACTTCAGGTCGTGACACCAGATAAAACCGCCAACCCGGGGCAATGAACTGCAAATGAATGACTACATAGAACAACTTGGCGATGCTGCCGCACCTGAAGAGGCACCTCTTTCCGCCGAGAAAAGCTTTTGGTACAGCATAGCCAATCTCGGCTACGGGATGTTCTTCTCTTTCAATAATGCGGTCATCGCGCTCTTTCTGGCGCACTTCACGAAAGACTATCGGTTCATCGGGTGGATGAGTAGTTCTCATAGTATGGAAGGCATTGTCATTCAACCAGTCATCGGGGCCTGGAGTGACCGCCTCCGAACCAAACTTGGTCGACGTCGACCCTTTATGCTGGCAGCAATTCCACTCTGTTCTATCTTCATGATCCTGACGCCTTTGGCGGCAAACCTGCCTGGTTCGGTTCGGCTTGGTGCGATTATCGTCTTGATATTTGCATTCACCGTT
>JBDUAM010000488.1:0-8261 GCA_040004655.1 Chthonomonadales bacterium
AACAAACCTGCTAATGACGCCGCAGAGTACATCCCCCTGATGTTAACGGTGAAATTGCCGGGAAAAATCGTAAGTACCAACGGAGACATGGATCCATCATCCGACGAAATCTACTGGGCGACGTTTGCCGTTGCCGCCTCGTTTGAAGATATCACCCTGACCGCCGTTTGCGATGTCAGTAAGTAAGAGCCGAACGTCAAGCAAGTCGAAGAACCACTATCATGCCAGCCGAAGGGTTGAGGGAGCAGAGTCATGAAGCGAATTATTTGCGCTATTGTAGGTGCGGTATCCGTGATGAGCGTTGTCGGATGTGGGCGCATGTCGGCGACTACTGAAGTCCAGCCGAACGGGAATTGGACCCGGAAGCTGGTTTATCATTATCCGGCGCCGGTTCCAAAAGATCAAGGACTACTGATGGGTCCGCAAATGGAAAAGATATTTGGCGTACCTTCCGGGCCCGAGTGGAAGATAGTCAAGACCACGGACAAAGATAAAGACAAAGATGAAGTTGTGATGACGTGCACCCGAAGTTATACATCGGGGCAGATCACACCCGCCTTTGGCTTGCTGAAAGACGAAATGGGCAAGGCCACCTTGACCGATACCGTAATCGTCAAATCCGCCGGGCCAGGCCGTTGGGAGTATCGAGAGACGCTACATTGGACTGGGCCGAAAAGCAAAATGACTATGGATAAGATGGACAATGACTTTACCAAGTCATTCAAAGAGGCGCTGCCCGCCGGAGTCGTGACTGCCGCTGATGTCCTGGCTCTGCAGAAGCCGATAGTCGGGGATTTCTGGCATCTCATGTTTGGCCCATCGGAGCCGATGATTTCAGAGATCATCATGCACCCGGACTACGCCCAACGAAAGCTTCAACGCAAGGCCGTTGTCATTCTGGACAAACGACTACAGGAGCATTTCGGGAGTCGACTGACGCAGGAGCAACGCCGGACGATCGTTCGCAAGCTCGTAAATAGTGCGACTACAACGGCTAATGAAAGCAGCAAATCGAAGGCGGACCCTGGCAAGGCAGACAAGAGCAGCGACCCCTCCGAGATGATTCCGCTCACGTTTTCGGTGAAGCTGCCGGGCAAGATCGTCAGTTCAAATGGTGAAGTAGACGACGTCAGCGGAGAAGTCTACTGGGCCATGTATGCAATCTCCCCACAGTGGGAAGATGTCACTCTAACCGCTATCTGCGAAGTTGGGAAATAGAGAACGAATGTCATCAGTCGCTGAGAAGTTTGAGTCGATGGAGTATGGCCCCGCGCCCGAGGCGTCGGGACCCGCCAACGCGTTTCTGGATAAACATGGCCGGAAGTTCGGGCAGTTTATTGACGGTGAATTCCGACATGCGCGGGGCGCGACCTACTTTGAGACCTTTAATCCGGCGACTGGTGAGGTTCTAGCCTCTGTCTGCCAGGGGACAGATGCAGACGTTGACGCTGCTGTAAAGGCAGCTCGAGTAGCACAATCTGGCTGGTGGAAGATCGGTCCGCACGAGCGTGCTAAGTATTTGTACGCGATTGCTCGACAGATGCAGAAACAGGCTCGACTTTTTGCAACGCTGGAGACGCTGGACAACGGCAAGTCGATTCGCGAGACCCGCGACATCGATATTCCACTGGTCGCACGGCACTTCTACCACCACGCGGGTTGGGCGCAGCTCATGGCGACCGAGATGCCCGATGCGAAGCCAGTAGGAGTCGCCGGGCAGATAATCCCCTGGAATTTCCCATTGCTCATGCTCGCCTGGAAGATCGCGCCTGCCATTGCCATGGGTAATACGGTCGTCCTGAAACCGGCAGAATTCACTCCACTGACCGCCCTATTGTTCGGGGAACTTTGTCAGGAGATCGGGTTACCGCACGGCGTGGTGAACATCATCACGGGAGATGGCAGCACGGGTGAAGCGATTGTCAAACATCCGGATATTGATAAGATTGCTTTTACTGGATCGACCGAAGTTGGGCGAATCATTCGGCGCGCTACCGCCGGAACTGGCAAAAAACTCTCGCTTGAACTGGGTGGTAAATCTCCATTTATCGTGTTTGAAGATGCCGATCTCGATAGCGTCGTGGAAGGTGTGGTCGACGCGATCTGGTTCAACCAGGGGCAGGTCTGCTGCGCGGGCTCTCGACTGCTGGTTCAGGAATCGATTGAAGCGCGTCTGCTCGACAAGATTCGGGCGCGAATGGAGAAGTTGCGCATCGGCGATCCGATGGACAAGACGACCGACATTGGCGCTATCATTGACCCCGTTCAGTTGAAGCGAATTGAAAAGCTGGTCGCCGTTGGAGTAGCCGAAGGCAGCAAACTCTGGCAGCCGACGGGTTCGTGTCCAAAGACCGGATCGTTCTATCCCCCAACCCTCTTCACGGACGTTCAGCCTGCGTCTACCATTGCACAGGTGGAGATATTCGGCCCGGTGCTGGTGAGCATGACGTTCCGCACACCAATAGAGGCTGTTGAACTGGCAAACAACACGCCCTACGGCCTCGCAGCGAGTGTCTGGACTGAGAACATTAACCTTGCGCTCGACATCGCCCCTGCTGTGAAGGCCGGAACCATCTGGGTCAACTGCACGAACCAGTTTGACGCGGCCTCTGGATTCGGTGGATACAAAGAGAGCGGATTTGGTCGAGAAGGCGGTCGCGAGGGACTTTGGGATTACGTCAAGATTCCCCATGTCGCTGCCAGGACCAAACATCCAAACCAACCGCCAATAAGTTCAAATGGAACGGGTACTTCACCAGCGCCAATTGATCGAACCGCAAAGCTTTATATCGGTGGCAAGCAGGTTCGACCCGATTCTGGATATTCGTATAATGTGGTTTCGCCGTCGGGAGTAGTTGTGGGTGAGGCGCCGGATGGAAACCGTAAGGACGCACGAAACGCAGTTGAGGCGGCTCGTGCAGCACACAAAGGCTGGAGCCGATCCAGCGGGCATGGTCGCGCGCAGATACTTTACTTCCTGGCGGAGAACCTCGGGTACCGCGCGGATGAGTTTGCTACACGTCTGCATCAGCAAACCGAGCGGTCGATGGCCGGTTGTCGTGATGAAGTTCAGGTATCCATCGAACAGATTTTCACCTTCGCTGCCCTTGCAGACAAGAATGAGGGAGCCGTTCATCACACTCCAATGCGCGCAGTGACCATTGCCATGCCGGAGTCGATTGGCGTTGCGAGTGTCATCGCGCCGACCGAATATCCCCTGCTGGGATTTTTGAGTGCTACGCTTCCGCTCATTGCGATGGGGAATACGGTTGTGGCTGTCGCGAGTGAGAAGTATCCGTTCTCCGCGACAGACCTTTACCAAGTGTTCGAGACCTCGGATGTGCCGTCGGGAGTGTTCAACATCCTGTGCGGACCCGAGAAGGCTCTGGTTGAGACAATCGCCGGGCATGAAGATGTCGACGTAGTATGGCATTTTGGCGCTGCCGAGAATGTAGAACTCCTCGAACGACTATCTGCATCCAACATGAAGCGGACCTGGTGCCCTGAAGTGTCCCGCATGGATTTTACCGACGCCACCAATGCTCGCGAGATGTTGCGAGAAGCGACGCAGATCAAGAATATCTGGGTGCCCTATGGCGACGGTATTCCGGGTTTAAGCTAATGGCGCGCAATCCGCTTGATGTTTACAAGGCTGCCCAACGCGAGGTGCGGCGACACTTTGACCCGTTCACGAAGAAATACTGCCCCACCTGCCCGCACCCTTGCTGCGTGAAACCTGCCCGCATCGCACCGACGGACATTCTGCTGGCGCAAGGCGCCGGGTGGAAGAGCACGATTACGCTGATAGAGCGTGATTTGGTTTCCGAGACCATTGAATCTGCCAGCTTCAACCTCAATGGCGATCCCGATTCCCAACCCCGCATCCCCTGCGACCATCTGGGCGAAGGCGGCTGCACCTTCCCGCGGGACCTGCGTCCGTTTGGGTGTACCACCTACATCTGCCCGATCATGTACGCCGAGCTAGACCGGAAGTCGATTACGAATGTGAAGAAGGCGGTGCGGGAGTTGACCCGCGCGCATGATGTGTTGACTGAGGCGCTCGGGAAGAGAAGTTCGGGTCGAGATTGGGACGTCTGAAAGGTAAAAGCTGAAGACTGAATGCTGAAATGGGCCTGTCACTTCCAAAAGTTACGTGGAAATTAACATCAATCGGCCTCGCGTAAAAAAACCGACCTCTTTCGAAGTCGGTCTTTTTGTATTACCAAATTAAATCAGACTAATCCGACTGGATGGACCACTCGGATGCCTTGGAGGAGCCCCATTTCTTGTACTTGGCATGCTGATCACCGAAGAGTGCGGTATAGCCTTCCTTGTGTCGGTAAGAGACCTTGGAAGCAGTCTGGTCCGGGTAGTGGTCGGTTCGAATTTCCTGCTGAATACCTCGGATAGAGTTGCCCTGAACGGTCGGGTCAGCTCCACCGGTTGCACCGGTCATGGCTTCCACAATGTGGATACTGCCGGCCGGATCTTCAACCTGGGCGCTTATGACCGAGAGCGTGGTGCCCGTGGTAACAAATCCACTCTTGTCTCCGTTGGTGAAACCAACCGTCTTCCATGCATTGGTCGGAATGAGGTTTCTGCCGTAAGACAGGTTATTCACTAAAAAGGGTTGGGCCTGGGAACCGTCGCCAGCGGTGAGCAAACCAAATGAAACTGCAGTTCGAGTTCGACCGGTGTAAAGTCGAGCGGTTCCACCAAAGACTTTCGTAGGATCCGGCGCGAATGACCCTGTAGATGTTGACGGACAAACAAAAACTTGCTCGTTCTTGATGTACGGGAACATCATCTGCGGCCACGATACGATTGTTGGGCTGACACCCAATTGGGAAGGCGGATACTGCTCGTCGTAATCGCTCTCGTACATGACGAGCCCAATTCCAATCTGCTTCATGTTGCTCAGACAAGAAGTTTGCCGAGCGGACTCTCGGGCCTGTGCGAAAACAGGGAATAAGATTGCAGCAAGAATTGCGATTATAGCTATAACTACTAGAAGCTCAATGAGGGTAAAGGCGTTGCGATTGCGAGTGTTCAGCGGTTTCTCCTTGGTGTAAGAGCGAGTCAACGGTACTTTGTAAGGACCATGAGCGAGGATTATTACATCATTATTATTATACATTAATTCCTAATATTAAGAACGTTTTATGACCAATCCTCATTTATGGATATCGCTGTTTGTATGGCAAATCTCTGGTATAATAGCCGAGGTGTTGCGGGGTGGTGCAGCGGCAGCATGTCTGGTTCTGGCCCAGAAGATCGAGGGTTCGAATCCTTCCCCCGCAGCCATATCAAAAGCCTTCACACTTCAAAGAGTGTGAGGGCTTTTCTAACGTTGCGCTTCAAATGTCAAATCTGAAACCTGTATGTATCCCATTCGTCCACCTTTGTGAAGTCGATTTAATTCGGTGTTCCTCTCGCAAAACGTCACATAAGACGTATCGGCTCTTGGGATTGGTCCTGAATGAGCCAGAAGGAAAGAAGTCGCAACATGAATGCGATTCTTGTTGAAAACCTGAAAAAATCTTATGGACCGAATCTCGCGGTGGACGGCATTTCATTTGCCGTCGAGCGTGGCGAGATATTTGGTATGCTCGGTCCGAATGGCGCAGGCAAGACTACCACTGTGGAAATTCTGGAAGGATTGAGATCCCTCGACAGCGGCCGAGTAGAACTTCTTGGCATGGAGTCTGGAAAGACGAATTCCAAACTCAAAGAGCAGGTAGGTGTGGCATTGCAAAGCACCACACTGTACCCGAATCTCACCTCGTTTGAACTCATCGAGATGTTTGGCACTTTCTTCAAGAAATCAGTCGATCCTGATAGATTGTTAGAGAGCCTGGGGTTGAGTGAAAAGCGGAATTCACTCACCAAAACACTCTCCGGAGGGCAGCAGCAGCGGCTCGCCGTAGCGCTTGCGCTGGTGAATGATCCACAGCTTGTTTTTCTGGATGAACCAACCACGGGGCTCGATCCGCAGGCTCGCCGATCACTATGGGAAGTTATAGAGGGAATGAAAGAGGCCGGTAAAACGGTCTTCCTTACCACTCACTATATGGATGAGGCAGAACACCTCTGCGATCGGATTGCGATCATGGATCATGGCAAAATCCTGGCCATGGATACTCCGCAGAATCTGGTTGCCAGCGAGTTCCCAGAACGCGCAATTCAGTTTGAAGCGCCCGCCGAATGCCAACCATCCGACTTTGATCAATTGACCGGCGTCACCCGATCTCTGCGAGAGAATACTGAAATAGTTCTCTACTCTCAGTCCGTACAGAAGACACTCGCTGCGCTTATGGACCATGCGGAACGAAACTCCATTGAATTGGGCGACATCCACCTCAGGCGAGCCACGTTGGAAGATGTGTTCTTGAAATTAACAGGAAGGAGCATGCGAGATTGAGAGCCTACATTAGCCTGACAACATCGGGCCTGAAGTCATTTGTTCGCGATCGTGGCGGCCTCTTCTGGACCTTCTTCTTTCCCCTCTTCTTCATTTTCATTTTCGGCTCCATCTTCTCCAAACAGGGAGACAAGGATACGAATTTTAAGGTAGCCATTCGTATCGTGATGTTGGAAAACAGTCCTGCCACGAGCTGGGTTCCCGATGTGTTCCAGAATAATCCGGTCCTTGAGTCAACCCTTACGGATATGGAGACCGCGCGAAAAGACCTCTCCGCCGGTAAGGCGCGTGCGATTGTCGTCTTCCCAAAAGATTTCAGCCTTAATTTACTCGAGAAAAAGCCGAGCGAAGTGACCATCATCACCGACCCTGCCGCAACGCAAATGGGAATGACTGCTGGAACAATCGTGCGAACGATGCTGACTGGAATTGAAAAGAAATCGGCGAACACGCCTGACCTATTTAACGTGCAGAATGAAGTGCTGCAACAGACCTCAAAACGAAACAAACAGAAGCAGAACGAAGGAATCAATTTTCTTCTTCCGGGCATTCTCGCCATGACGATCATGCAGCTCGGTCTGTTTACCGCAATCCCGATTATTAATATGCGCGAAAAGGGAATCCTGAAACGACTTCAGGCGACTCCCCTGCCCCGTGGCACGCTGGTCGCAAGTCAGGTAACACAACGGCTGGTTATCGGCGTTGTGCAGACACTTACCATTGTGACAATTGGGGTAGCGTTCTTCCACTTTGAGATGGTCGGATCGTGGCCGATTCTGTTGCTACTGGTTGTATTCGGCGTGGTTACTTTCATCTCCCTCGGTGCAGTCCTTTCATCCATTGCAAAGACGCAGGAGACCGGAATTTCGCTTGTTCAGCTCGTGAACTTCCCGATGATGTTCCTCTCGGGCCTCTTCTTCCCGGTGGAAATTTTGCCGCCTTTTATGAAACCAATTGTCAGCGTAATGCCCGCGACCTATCTTGCAGACTTGCTGAGGCATGTCATGTCCGGAGCAGAATTGGCGCACTCGCTGCCAACGGATATCGGCATTCTGGGAGCGTGGCTGGTTGGGTGCATGTTTATCGCCACTCGAATCTTCCGGTGGGAATAGATATTGAGCGAAAAAGAAGCTGCTGTGACAACCGTTCCTGATCGACCCAAATCGCTATTGCTCATCAATGACGATCTGTTCCTCTCCACCCGGATTATGTCGGTGTTAAAGGGTCTTGAGGTCGAAGCCACGCTCGCACGAAATCTCGATGAGGCAATCACCCACATTCAGGAGAAGAAGCCTGAGATTGTGATGGTCAACCTAAATTCGTTGAACCTTGGTGGCGTAGAAGCGGTTTGGGCGGCAAAGGCAGTTGGTGCTAAACGAATCCTTGCGTTCATCAATCACACCCGGATATCAGAAGTAAAGGCAAATGCTCTGGAGGTCGGCGCGGAACGAATTGTAGCCAACAGCGCCGTGAATGCACGGTTGCCCGTTATACTAAAGAGCATGATGCACCGGGAGCCGCCCGTTCCGGAAGACGAAGAGTAGTCTAAAAACGAAATTATCAAGCCCAGGGAGATAGATGTGACCGCACGCGCAAAGAGATTAGACCTTATTCCGCCTTACCTATTCGGAGAGATTTCTCGCATTAAGGCCCAGGCGATTGCTGCAGGCAAAGATGTGATCGACCTCGGAATTGGCGATCCAGATCAACCTACACCCGAACCGATTGTCAACGCGCTGTTTGAGAGCGCCCGAAATCCGGAAACGCATCGGTACGACGAAAGTCCCGCCGGCGATCTGATCTTTTTCAACAACCACAAGCCGCACTGGGTCGTCTTGTA
>JBDUAM010000122.1:0-8248 GCA_040004655.1 Chthonomonadales bacterium
GGTAGCCAACCCGTACGCGGTCTTTCAACCACGTCTGCGAACCAAAGTTCTTCACGCTCATCTTCACCGGCAATCGACGTTCACCCGGCAACTGACCAGGAGTAAAATCAGATGTAATCTGAACACCAAAATCAGCATCATACACCGCGATAGGTTCAGGTGGAGAGACGGCCGACCCGGCGGCAGCATCCATTCCCTGAAACTCATAACGTATCTCGTAAATCCAATTATCTGTGCCCGTCCAGGTTCTAATCAGTGCGGCATCGGATGAATTCGCAAGCAGCAGCGGAACGGTTACGTTCGTCGTTTGCCCCGGTAGCACATCTGACGTGATGGCAACGCTTGCGTCCGAAATGTCCATCGGCTCTGATTCGCCGTTCACGAGGCTGGTCTTCCACAGATGCGCCATTACCGTTCCGCCTGCCGACGCCTTCCAGGTAAATCCAGAGTCATTTCGCAGCATCGCGTTGACTTGATAGAAGCCACCACTCTCTACGCCTGCGGGCAAATCCTGACGCAATACTCTTATGGACTGAGATTTCTTAACTTCATCCTGCGCAATGATCTTCAACTTAGAAACAACCAGTTGGTGGGGGTCCTGAACTTCATTCTTCCCCAGGCGAACCGCAAAGAGCTCGCCGTCGAGGTGGTAATCCCCGACTTCTCGCGGCACAGGCAGGACCACTGGAACCGTCGCCGAGAGCCCGGTACCGACAATGTTGGGGAATGGCGCGCGGATTAGCGGACCCACAGCAGTCCCATCCGCCTTGCGCCACTGTAGTCCGAAGAAATGACCCTCCGGTGTAATTGCGCCGAGAGTGCCGTTGGAGATTCGCAGAAGAGCTTTCGTTACAGAACTACTCACAAAGATGTTCGGGGAATCAAATGAAATCACTTTACACGCATGTCCTGGGCTGCTGGACGTTAGCGATGCGGAGTATAACCGCGTCAGGTCAGTGTAGAGCAGGCCATTCTGTAGCGAAGCCGCTACAGCCGTGCCATCGACAAAATTGTTCCAGCTATCAATGATTACCCAGTCTGGCCTGCGCCGACCAATCTCGGTCCATCCACTCCGGTAAGTCTGACCATCTTTTCGTGCCAGGCCGGTGTCCGCCGGTGTCATTCCCATAACCGCATCACGACCTGGCGATACTACTGCCGTCTTGATCCAGCCACCTTCGCTCCAACGCGTGGACGCGCCGCCAGATGCCGGGAGATAGCCGTCCGTCTTCAATGTTTCGGCCCATTCAGCTCGACCGAGAATTACCAGATCGGCCCCAAACTCACTTGCGAACTGTTTTCGAAACAATGTTATCTCATCGGTGGAGACCGGGCATTTTTTAGTTGAACCTGTAATCGTCAGCACAACGCCGCGTAGTCCTGAGTTGGCTTCACTGAGTTCGACCGACGCCCGGTAACGAGCGGGAATAGACCGATAGAACGTTCGAATATATCCAAAAACTTGATTGGCGGAGAACGCGCTCGCTTTCTCCTGAAGACCAGAAAGGTCTAACTGGAGCCCGACTTGCGGATACTCTTGACCCGTGCGCCAGAGATGATCAAGCGCTCCACGCATTGCGGCCAACCCCTGCGGAAAAATTACGTCATCATTAGGTCCAATTGGTCGCCAAACGACGAGTGCCGCGTCAACTCCAGACTGTCGCATATCGGCAAGTTGCCTTGAGTGCCAATCTACTCGATCGTACGTGTACCAGGGTCCACTACCATCCATCGGATGATTGGAAAGATTAACATTTCCGTCTGGCCCTCGAACGGAACGAATTGGCAGCGCTTTTCGAGAGTCATTCTGGATGTTCATCACATATTTGGCAAAAACCAGATTTGGTGTAGCCTGAGCAATGTGGGTCGTCGGTAAATTTACGGCCGGGAATGGCAACGGTAAAATGGCTGGCTGAGCTTTTTTGACCGGATGAGTAATTCTTACCCTCGCGGCGCCAAGGCCAGGAGTAACTGGCCCGATCGGGTTAGCCGATTTGTCCGCACCAAACGCAAACGCTGTGACCGTGCTCCAGACAGCTTCATCAATAATTCCATCAATAAGTGGCTTTGAGGAGAAGAGCCGGGCGCAGACTTTAGCGTTCGGAGCGTCCGCAACTGACTTGACAGGCGCATCCACGAATATAATCTCGGACCACAATGATGGGTTCTGCATATCTGCAGATGATTTTAATGCGGGCGAAATACTGTAGATTCCTGATCCTTCAGACTCAGCAGTCAAGCTGGCAACGTTAAATCGCATCTTCTGTCCAACAGTAGGCGCGCCACCCAGTTCAATCCACGGAATGGCCAACTCAACCGTAAATCCGTTGTCCGATGCGGATGCCCCATTGACCGTACCCTTCCGGGTCAATCCAATTTTAAATGCCTTCGGGCTACCATCGACTCCCTGCAAGAAATCGCCAAATCCGCTCAAAGGTGTCGCCGTCGCGCCACGGTAAAGCTGAACGCCGCCAGCCGCGCTTACAGCCATCTGCACCGATCGCGGGCTACGGACTTTTGCTTTGGAATCAGGATTGGTATCGATGAAGACGGTAATACAATCATCCTTCACTGCATCGCTGAAATACTTGGATTGATTGCCAACTAACCTCGGTTTGCTGATGGTAGCGGCAAGGTAGAAGAAGTCGCTGTCATAGGCGGTGTAACAGAAAACTCGCGGACCGCCAGCTGAACTTTGAAGAGTTAAGGCATTGGTTGACGGCTGGATTAGGAGCGTCGCCAGAGACATCATTATCGCGACGAACAGACGCATGACGCTCTCCTTTCGAAAAAACTGGGAATTCTTACGTAGAATGGCTAATGAGCTAAGACGTTGTACTCGTGCATTTGGAGCCATAAATCTTATCATTGGTTATACGTTTATTATGACATACGCATCCGCGCATCAATCCTTTCAAGTGAGCGAAACTAATGCAAAATTGGTACCGGTGGACTTCTCTGGACAGATCACCATAGCTTGCCGACACCTGACCAATTCTGTGTGTACCTGCGGGTAAGATAGCAGTTGAGAGACATTCTTACTTTTTGGAGCGCCCGCGCCCGATGAATCAACTCTATTTCCCCGCGCAGACTCAGTCGACACCCGTTCGAGAGATTCTGTCTCCGGCAACCGCTCCACTGCAATGGCTTCGGCTCTCGACAATTCGCCTACAGCGTCAGCATTCTACCGAAATTGTTCTCAAAGGTGAAGAAGGCGTGCTGGATATCTTTAGCGGAACGTGTACCGTGGAAATTCGCAGCCGAACCGGCGACGCCACCTACCGCGAAATCGGACAACGAGCAAATGTATTTGCAGGATTGCCATTCATGGTCTACCTGCCACTCAACGCGACCGCAACCATCACGGCAGACTCGGACACGCTGGAAATAGCTCTCATCACCGCCAAAGCGGACGTGGGTTACGAACCAAAACTCGTCTATCCAGACGAAGCGGTTAATAAAGTCGTCGGCAAAGATAACTGGCAGAGGTCTGTGGTAACCAGCATCGGTGAAGATGTTCAAGCCCAAAGATTGTTGGTCGGCGAGACCGTAAATCCACCGGGTAACTGGTCCTCTTCACCTCCTCACAAGCACGACTGTAACACTCCACCTGAGGCAAAAATGGAAGAGGTCTACTATTACAAGACCAATCCCTTGCAGGGATTTGGGATGCAGCGAATGTACACCGCGCCCGGCTACCCCGAGCCGATGAACGAGTGCTTCGTCGTGCAGAGTGGAGACGCCGTTGCCATTCCGGGAGGGTACCACCCGGTTGTCGCGGCACCGGGATACCAACTTTTCTATCTCTGGGCGCTGGCGGGCGAAACTCGATCCTACGGCGCAGGGACCGATGATCCCGAACACGCGTGGATTCTAGGAATGAAATAGCCATCCGTCTCAAGATACATTTGCTTCCTGCGGGTAGAATCTATTTGTCTACTTAAACACACCTATGCTCTCAAACCTGACTATCCGAAATTTTGCCATTATCCGATCCCTGGACCTCGAATTTGGTCCCGGACTTAATGTGTTGACCGGTGAGACAGGCGCAGGTAAGAGCATCATCCTGAACGCATTGAACGCCATCCTCGGTGGTCGATGTGGAGCAGAACTTGTTCGATCTGGCTCCGAGAAGGCGACCGTCGATGCCGTTTTCGACACCTCCCACAGTCCGACAGTAGTTAATATTTGCGAGGATCTCGGCTATCCGCTGGAAGATGGTTCCCTCATTGTTACTCGAGAGATCAATGCTGCCGGCAAGAGCACTGTGCGAATCGGCGGTCGACCTGCTACGGTCGCACAACTCCGTGAGATTGGGGAATGGCTGGTCGATCTCCATGGCCAGCACGAACACCAGAGTCTGCTCTCCGTCCCCCGCCACCTCGATATGCTCGACGATTGGTCAGGCCGGTCCGTGCTCGAACTTCGCCAATCGGTCCGCAAGCTCTGGCGTGAATGTCGGGACCTCGAAACGAGACTTAAGGAGATCGCAGTCGGCTCCGCGGAACGCGAACGCATGCTCGACCTCTATGGCTTTCAACTTGACGAGATCACTTCTGCGGAATTGAAACCGGGTGAAGAAGAACAACTGCTCGCTGATTCCCGTCGACTGGCAAACTCCCAGCGACTTGTCGAGGCAGCCGAGATCGCTCTCGCCGCTTTAGGTGGAGAAGAAGGTGCATCCGGTGGTCTCGCAGCGGCAGCGCGCAAATTGCAGGATGCTGCGACCATTGACCCATCTCTTGGGGAGATTTCAGATCGAGTTATCTCAGCTGTCGTAGAATTAGACGAAGCCGCTCGTGACCTCGCACGCTACCGCGATGGCATCGAGCAAGACGAAGCTGCGCTCGACCAGATTGAAACCAGACTTGAACGCATCCGAACCCTCAAGCGAAAATATGGCGAAGACATTCCTGCCATCCTTGCTTATGCCGATGAGATTGCCATCAAGGTCGACCTCGCCCAAAACGGGGAAGAGCGCAGCAGCGAGTTGGCTGCGGCATTATCCCAAGCTCAGAGCAAATTGACTGAAGTCTGTGCAAAATTATCCGCAACGCGAAGAGCATCCGCAACAGACTTCGCATCCAAGACCATGCACGAGTTAAATGATCTCGCCATGGAGCGCGCTCGGTTTGACGTGCAGATAGATTCCTGCGAACCCACAGAACGTGGCGCCGACAGTGTAGAGTTTCTCATCGCGCCAAACCCCGGCGAACCGCTGCGCCCCCTCGCCCGAATCGCGTCCGGCGGTGAAGTCTCACGTGTCATGCTTGCCATCAAGAGCGCCATGGCGGGCAAAGAGGCTCTTCCGACCATGGTCTTCGACGAGATCGACGTCGGCGTGGGAGGACGCACTGCCACCACCATCGCCGACAAGCTAGCAGCCCTCTCGAACCGAGCTCAGATCATTTGCATCACCCACCTCGCGCAGATCGCCGGTCGATCCAATAAGCATTTCTACATCGAGAAATCCGTCGAGATGGATCGTACCGAGACAAAAGTCCGGCAACTCTCCGAAGAAGATCGCGTCACCGAGATTGCCCGAATGCTGGGTGGGTCGTCCATCACGCATGCGGTTTTGCAGCACGCACAAGAGTTGCTGCAGCATTCCGGTAAATCCTGACCGTGTTCCAGGTCGCCGTCCGTTTCCTTGTTGCCCTATCACTTCTCGTTCTCCCGTTCATCGCCTCCGCCCAGAAGACGCTGATCGTGGTGGTTGACAACCTGACCATCGACGACCTGGCCAATCCTAAACTTCGTGGTCCAAATGAATTCGCCAAAGCATCCGCTTGTGGATTGATGAATACAGCATTAGCCGGTCCCAGAACGGACCTTGCGGCCAATCTTGCTCTGGCAATGGGTCGAATTCTGCCCGCGGAAGAACAAGATGGAGACATCTTTCGCTCTGAGCAAATCATTGGGCACACGACGGCAAATGCAGAATCTGTTCGACGAATGGGCACCGCTCCGGTTGAAATCCATGAACCCAGCGCGTTCCACCTTGGGGTTGCTTCGCTGCAAAAGCGGTTCGGCGCAAATATTGGAGGGACAAACAGAGCGTTCATCGCAGGTCCGTTAGAAATAATACCGTCAGCTGCACTTCTCGCACTGAACTCAAATGGAATCATTCCCCTTGAACCCACAACCTTTCGAGATTTTGTCACCCTCAACAAATGGCCAGATGGTTGCAATATTCTGGTGGCTCACCTGCCAATAACGGACCTTCCCCTTTTTGACATACTGTGGGATCGAGTTACAACTGCCGATAAGGATTGGAAAGTCATCGTCGTATCGCCGATCACAAGTATTGATCCCACATCTCGCCAACGGCTTTCACCAATCTTGATCTACGATATAAACCAGAGATCAAGCATCCTCACCAGCCCAACTACCAGAACAGACGGCCTGGTAGCCAACATAGACCTGTTGCCCACGATTCAAGCAATGAATGGCGAACAGCCAACACCTGGCTTGCCCGGAAGACCCATGTTTACAAAGTTCTCGAGTAGCAATATTGAATACTTGCAGCACATAGACTCCATTACAACAGCCAACGACAGGGCTGGAAACCCTATATTTGTATTTCTCGGAATTGTTTGTGCGATAAGTGCTTTTACCGGACTATGGTTGTTAAAGGTGAACTCGCCTAAAGTTACGTGGCTTACCTTTGTGTTCAGGTGGCTCTTTACAATGCCATGTGCGATGTTACTTGCAACCAATATGATGCAATATGGAGCAATTACTTCAATTACCATTTTAACTAACGTTGGTCTTTGGATGTCCGGAATCGCCGTCGCCGCCACTGGGTTCACCTGGTGGTCCGCAGACCTACTGGCTGCGATCAAATGGACCGGATGGCTCACTCTACTCTCTGTAGGGATAGACGGATACTTCGGAAGTCCCATGCTCCGATACTCCGTCCTCGAAGCCTACCAGCTTCTCGGCGTTCGATACTACGGAATCGGCAATGAGTACATGGGGATGATGCTCGGACTGGCGTTGTTTATTGGGTTCACGTCACGCGCGCCGAAGTGGTTCCGAATTCTGGTTTTTGCTGCCACAGGGTTGATAATTGGCCTGCCCAACATGGGAGCGAATGCTGGCGGACTGATCGCTGCAATCGCTGGATTTGTATCGGCTATACCTGTGCTGTTCGGCAAGAAATGGCACTGGCATTATGGATTGCTGGCAACGATTCTTGGTTTAGTATCAGCTTTCATCATGGCCGAAATCGAAAAACTCGTGCCGGCTTCGACTTCATCTCACATCGGCCTGGCACTCAAGAATGCAGATGCAGGCGGAATTCAATCACTTATCGATATCGCAATCCGCAAAGCGACCATGAATTACCGAATCGCCTCCAGTCCCGGAGTGCTGACCGCCATTGCTGGACTTGCGGCGGCTGGTTTTGTTCTCCGAAGTTCTGTTCAATCGCACTGGAAGCGGATCGTTACTGATCGTCCCGATTGGGCCGCGTCGCTCGCGCCAACCGTGGTTTGTGCCATCGCTGCGTTTCTGTTTAACGATTCGGGTATTGTAGCTGCCATCTACGTCTTCGCTGCACCAGGAGCCGCCGCCGCCTATCTGCTATGTAGCCCAACCACTACAAAAAACTTTTCTACAATTTCTGTCACGCCTAATTAACATATTCGTTCTCCATTACCATCAGCTCCACAAACTGAAAAGAAGGAGAACCATAATGAAACTAAAACGATTTGCTTTAATGTTGGGAACCGCCATCTGCTTTGCACTCACCTTTGCTGCAACTCCAGCTCTTGCTCATGAAGCTTATTGTAATCGCGATTGCACCACTCACCACGCTCACATTTATGCCGATAATCCACTCATCCGTGGGCTTATCCGCGACATCATTCGACTTGAAGACCGCATCCAGGACCTGGATCGACGACGAGATGACTCCCGTCGTTATCGCGATGGTCGAGACAATCGCCGTATCGATGATGACATCCGGGACGCCAAGCGAAACTTAGATGAACGTCGCCATGAGTTGAGCCGCGTTTGCGACGATTTCCATCGAAGGTATGATCAAGATTGGAACCGTGGTCGAGACCGTCGAGGTCGTGACTATGATGACCGAGGTCGTGGTCGAGACTATGATGATCGCGGTCGAAGCCGAGACCGGGACGATCGTGGTCGCGGTGGATGGAGACCCTGATAACCGTCTAAAAAGAGTGGCTCCCACTGGAGCCATTCTTTTTTGTGCGTAACCGCACAACGTAGACCGAAG
>JBDUAM010000340.1:0-2471 GCA_040004655.1 Chthonomonadales bacterium
CCAAGAAGACATATCGGCGGTCGCGCTTGATAGCTTGCGAATCAAATATCTGTGCTGTCGCTCCCGAGCAACCGGATTTCTGGTCCGAAAGCAAGATGCATTACGGTCGAAAATTGTATTGAGAATTGTCGCGCTTTTGTTCCAAGGAAACCTTTCAATTGCGGAGTAAACTGCACTGGATCTGATGTTACTTCAGATCGCGTTAAGTTTAACGCCGTTGGAGATACAGACAATTTGGACCTCCCCTGTGTGCCAATACAAAATAACTGCGACACGATGTCGTTTGAATGATTGTTACACGCTTGTCGGCGGTGTGACCGGGTGTTCCATCACCCGAACTCTAGAAAGAACGGCGGAAAGGTAACAATCCGTTGGATGCCCTTTAACAACAGGAGCTATGTATGCAGCCCCAGGGGCCAATTGCATGCGGAAACGGACGCGAACCGGCAAATACTCACGCACAGTTACACCGCCAGAATGCAGGAAAGCGGCAGTGCGTATGTGGATGGCGCTTTGGTGACAACGACATTTGATGCACGAGGCATGATGGCCGTCGTGCAAGATTCTTCAGGAATCTTGACACGCTCTTACGACGCAATGGGACGAGTGAGCGTCTGGAACGCACCAGGACACCAGAACGGACAACCTCTAACGAACTCGTATGACGCGGTGGGCAACAGAACCAAACTCGATACATGGTGGGGACCCGTTTCGTGGACGTTCGACGCCCGTAATGCCATTGCGACTGTAGCGGACCCCGGGTTTGTACCGACTTCTATACCGGGTGGAATTACAACGTGGACGCATGACCCACGCGGAATGATCTCAAGACAGGACAACTGCGATGCTACCTATTCGACCCTGAGCTATGACCCCAATGGTCAGACCTTGCAAATGGAGCACCTGACCAATGCCAGCGCCCTGATTGACCGCGCCTGGTACACGTACGACGCCGCTGGAAGGCCACTCACGAAACTGACGGGTGACGGAACGAGTTCCTACGGGTATGACCATGCGGACAGGCTCACATCTGAAAACCACCCAATTGCAGGACTCTTGACGTGGACATACGACCCTGCGGGACGCAGAATTATGGCACAAGATTCCAATGGAATCTCGACCCTCTCGTATGATATTGCCGACGGCTTGATTTCCGTAACGAAACCAGCGGGAGTCACGTCTTATTCTCAAGATTCAAACGGTAACAACACCAAGGTACAGCCGCCTACGGGCTCGCCCACGAGCTACACCTGGGACCCTGCAAACAGGTTAACACAGGCAAAACTACCAAATGGCGACACCCACACGAACACCTTCCGATCTGACAACATGCGAACGAAGCACGTCTCACCAATCGGCATTGAAAACTTCCTCTGGGACAGCGATGCATTGCCGGGCCTGCTAGGCGTGATTGGTAAAGATGCAGCCGCAAGCCATCTGGCGATTCATGGTCCCAACATGAGCCGTATGGTTGGCCGCTACTCCGAGGGCGCCGGTGGTATGGTTGCACAGTTCCATCTGGATAGGCAAGACAGTGTACTGGCGATTACTCGACTTGCCAGTGGTTCACCGGTAACAGACATTCGGTACAAGATGGATGCATTTGGCGTGGTCTATTCTGGAGCAATTGCCGGGAATCCGTATGTTTACGTGGGTGGCCATGGTTATTTGTCTGACCTAGATTTGAGCTTTTTGCAGGTTCGGAATAGAGAGTTGGAACCTGAATTGGGTCGATGGTTGAGTAGGGATCCAATTGGGTTTGCTGGCGGAGACTGGAATCTTTGGGGATATGTGGGGAACGCGCCTACGACGATGATTGACCCTACCGCCACGAATGACTATTCAGCATTAGCTCTACGGTGTCCGCTACATGATCCGCCTCCAGACGGTGATTATGCAATCGCGTGTTCGAAAACTTATGCTACCTCAATCTCAGCAACATTTCAGTTGCCAAAATGCTGTGAGATAAATCAGCCGGGAACATTCATCAATTTTTACCTGAGCATGGGTGGATTTGAAGGGGGTGTCTCATATAGCAAAATTCACAACGGCTGGAGAGCATTTTTCAACATTTTAGATTTGGAAGACTTACCTGTTTTGGATTACATTAAGCCGTATTCCACCGTCACAATGAAGTTGCAAAGGTTTGACGATGGCACCGTGAAATTCACGGCAAATGGAGTAACGAAGTATAGCAAAAAATACAAATTAGGTTCACTTGATCAGATCAGAATTGTGAACGCCACGGCGAAGTCTTCTCCATCGAATAAACATAGCGAAGCTCTTTGGACGTCTATTGTTGTTACAGGAGGAATGAATCCCAAAGCATTCCAGCGGGGTAATGAAAAGATCGTTAGCAATAGTTTTTCGTCGGTGCTTTTAGATGCTAAATTGCCTTGTGATGCATCGCAATTCAAACAATGACAGGTAAACGCGAAGGAACCAATTCAATGGCGCTTCGATACCACATT
>JBDUAM010000584.1:0-8240 GCA_040004655.1 Chthonomonadales bacterium
CCCCAGCCCGCAGGCGGTCGAGAACATACCGTCGACTTTCACTTCCAGCTTCTGCCAGGCCATTCAGGTATGCCGGATACTCGACCTCAAGCTGTGCCGGAGTGGGTAACGGTTCCCCGGAGACAATCGCGATCATCATCGCCGCCTCAACATACTCCTTTTGTGAATCGTGTACATATCCGGCATGGTAGATCTGAGGGTGATCGTCCAGAAGTTCTCTCACCGCGAGAGTTTTGCGTCGACCCTCAACCAATAAAACAATTGCCGCTTCCAACTCCAACCGATGGACTGCCCGAATGGTCTTAGAGGCAATGCGAATCACCTCACGGCATTCGCGCAGAGCGATTTCCCGGGCAGAATTCTCGCGCTCTAATTCGTGCCTTATTTCGGCGGCAATATCTTCCAGGTGCGCCATTTAGAGGTGTCCCAATCGTTTCATGCTTATCCATTCTGGATTGCCGATGATCAGATGATCCAGAAGTTCAATTCCCACTATTTTGCCAGCCTCCACCAGCCGTTTTGTCGTCACTATATCCGCTTCGCTAGGTGTTGGGTCGCCGCTCGGGTGGTTATGTATCGCTATAATGGATGCCGCGCTTAGGGAGATCGCCTCCCGAAAGACCTCACGAGGATGTACCAGACTAGAATCCAGGATTCCAATCGTAATGGTCTTCAATTCAATTAAGTGTCCTTTGGTATCAAGTGTAGCGACCATGAATCTCTCCTGCTTTTCATCAGCTAGTTCAGGTTGGACCATCTCCGCAAGGACTTCCGGGCCTGTAATTGGAGCACCTTTGTAAACTCTTCTACTGGCAATTCGCCTACCCAACTCGACGGACGAAATAAGCTGAATTGCCTTCTCACGACTAAGCGCTTTGCGAGCGGTAAGATCCTTTATTCCAATCTTACTTAGTCCAAATAATCCGTGAAATTTCTTTAGAATTGCCTGAGCCTTCTGAAGGTCGTCCAGCTGACCGCTGCCCGTTCGCAGGACAAATGCGACCAACTCTTCATTACTTAAAGACTCCGGACCGAACTTGAGCAGCCTCGTGCGCGGGCTCTCTGAAGAATGTATCGGTGTCTCTCTGGCAGAATAATCGCTTATCTGATCAACTCCAATAACAGAGTGTAATTCGCGGCCCAGGAAGCCTCGAATTTTAGCCTATTTTGCTGCACGGTTGCCCATAGCAGTCGAACCCTTCGGCGGATTAAACACAAACATCTTTGCATCAATCGGTCGATCAAAAGCAAACGAGATGAGCGAGGTCTTTACTGAGCCTGGCATTCCCGGCGCTCCCATTTGAACTTGCCGAACCACATGATTTACTCGATCTATCCAGAGGTCGACTGAATTCGTTTTATCTCGTTCGCTTGTACCGTGTAGACGATAGGTTTGAAATCCGTTCAACTTTTGATCCGGTTGGGATGAGTATTGCACGCCGCCTCGAGTCTGTAACCCGCCTACGAGAATTCCATACACCCGCAAGAACGGCATCGGGTCTTTGGAATGTGGACCCTCAAGATATTTATTTGTGGCCTGCGAATAAATGATGCTCCGTTTCCCATCATCAACGACGATGGAACTCGGTTTCGTCGCGCCACCTTTTGTCGATTCCATCCTGAACTTGCCGCCGGAAATCCAAACTTTGAACTGGTTTGCCTCTATACCGCGACCCATAAGGATTTCACAATGATAGGTAGCCTGAAATGACTTTGATGCTCGATATTGACTGTTGACCTGCTCCAGAATCTGCGATGGATTCTGTGCGAACGTTATCGCGCACGTCGGGATCATGCAACAGGTTACGACAATCGTCTGCAACTGTAGTCTCATGGAAGGTATACATCTCTGGTTTGTTGAAAACATAGGTCAATTCCTCTTTCAGGAGATGACAATGCCGCGCTCCCGCTGGTCGTACCACAATTTCACGTTGCTTGTAGCACTTACTGGCATCTTTTGTCAGGCTTTCCCCTCTAATGGACAGACCATTACGGTAACCGGTTCCAGAGCCGTTGAGCGTTACGTCATCTGCCATGCAGTAGTAAAGGGTAAAAGAGGAGTAGCTCCGACGGCCGTAGAATGCGGTGGCCTCACTCTCCCCGCGCAATCACAAAGGGTTGCAAAGGGATTCGAGATTATCTTTGTCATACCGGAGTTGAAATCCGCTGAAACAAAGACCTTTACGACCAAATATGCCTCAAATCGAATGTCGATAAAGCCCGCAGTTTTCGTGATACAGCACGAAACCTCCGGCGTGGACATTCAGGTGAATGGCCACCCATTTACCACGTATGATACCAAAACCGGACCCAACAAGCCTTATTTTAATCCGATTTTCGCACCCGGCGATGCCCTCATCACCCGAAAATATCCTTTTGAAAACGTAGTTGGTGAGTCCCATGACCATCCCCACCATCGCGGACTCTGGTTTACACATGGCTCTGTTAATGGAGAAGATTACTGGTCAGAAGTCGGGATTAAAGCGAAGACCGTAAATACGGGAGTATCTGCTTTAGTGAGCGGAGCGGTCTATGGTCGATTTGTAGCCAGCACCGACTGGATCAACGGCGCTGGAATGAAGATCGGATCTGACACCAGAACGGTTACCGTCTTCCCCGCCGGAACCGACATCATTATGGATTTTGAAGAAGCGTTCAAGGCTGGCGATCAACCGGTAGTCTTCGGTGACACGAAGGAAGGTTCGTTCGGGATTCGCCTGGCGGACTCCATGCGCATTGTGGGCGGCGACGGCCACATCGTTATGTCGACAGGCGTTAAGGATGGAGCGACCTGGGGCAAGAGAGCCGAGTGGGTCGATTATTATGGGTCCGTTGGCGGCAAGACTGTCGGCGTCGCGATTCTCGACAACCCGGGCAATCTCCGGTTTCCCACAACATGGCATGTTCGAGATTATGGCCTCTTTGCAAACAATCCGTTCGGGTTGCACGACTTCAACAACGACAAGAAGAATCCACACCTTGGCGACTTCACCCTTGAAGCCGGCAAAATTCAGATGTTCAAATATCGGCTCCTGTTCCATTCTGGCGACACTTCAGCTGCTCGCATTGCCGAACTCTGGAACGGGTACGCATCCCCTGCCTCCGTCAAGGTCGTAGAATGACGACCGATGTCCCGATTGGCAAAATGAGGTTCCGTCTGTGAGCAACATTGAAGCCGCAGTTGAGGAACCGACTGGCCTGAAATGGTATCAGGGCATTCCACGATATGCGTGGATCGTCTTCTTGCTCGCCACCCTGGGTTGGCTGTTTGATGCCATGGACCAGAATATCTTCAGCCTTGTTCGCCAACCTTCTATGCTGGAAATTCTGAAAGAGAACGGCGTTGCGGCGAGCGTTCTCGACCAGACTGCAAAGGATGTCGGTGGGCAGATAACGGCTATCTTCCTTATCGGTTGGGCGGTTGGTGGACTGACATTTGGAGTGATCGGGGATCGACTCGGTCGCACAAAAACCATGATCATCACGATCCTGATCTATGCCTTCTTTACGGGTCTAACCGGTCTGGCGCACACCCCTGTACAATATGCTGTTTGTCGATTTTTGACGGCGCTCGGAGTAGGCGGAGAGTTCGCTGCGGGTGCGGCGCTAATTGCCGAAGTCTGGCCAGCACGCTCGCGCCCAATGGCCCTTGGTACACTGCAAGCTCTGAGTGCAGTCGGCAATATGATGGCCGGACTGGTCACTTTGCTGCTCGCGGCAGTCAGTTGGCGATGGGCGTACTTTATCGGAGCAGCCCCGGCGCTACTTGTGGTCTGGATCCGCTCCTCCGTTAAAGAACCGGAGAAGTGGCGCGAGGCTCGGGAGCGCGCAGAAGCAAATGAATCAGGACAGATCGGGAGCATTCCTGCGCTGTTCAAGGACCCCGTCCTTCGACGAAATACCATCGCCGGAGTTCTAATCGCGACGGCCGGCGTCGGCGGATTGTGGGGAGTTGGGTTCTTCTTGCCTGACCTCACTGGTTCTGTCATGAAGAAAGCCGTTGTCGGCATGAGTAAGGCAGACGGTAACACTCAATTACAAGCCTGGCGAAGTCAGGTCTTCATGGTCCAGCAGATTGGTGCGTTTCTGGGCATGTTCTCCTATGCTGCCCTTAGCGAGCGAACCGGCAGACGGCCAGCTCTACTTTTATTTCTGCTTCTTGCCTGGGCGTCTGTTATAGCTACCTTTTGGGGAGTAACGTCTCTGGGAACTGCGTACGCTTTCGCCTTCGTTCTCGGGTTCTGCGCACTGGCTCCTTTCTCGGCGTTTGCGGTTTATTTCCCAGAACTCTTCCCCACTCGCCTTCGTGCGACTGGTGTCGGAATTTGTTACAATTGCGCGCGGATAATCGCGGCCGCCGCGCCATTTGCACTCGGCAAATTTGCTTCCCATTTTCATAGTGATGCGGACCCAACATACGGCCTGCGTGTAGCCGCGACCATTGTCGCTTCTATCTATGCAGTGGGTTTTGTCGGACTGAAACTTGCCCCCGAAACTCGCGGCAAGCCGTTGCCGGAATGAGGAGGTTGAATTGAACCTACGATTATCTCGACGCGAAGCCCTGGTGGCTGGACTTAGTGCCGTGCCATTGGTCGCTTTACCTGGACTCGCCAAAGCCTCCCCACTGCATGCCGAGCGCAAAATGCACCTCGGACTTGTCACATACAACGTCGCCAAAGATTGGGACCTCGATACTATCATCAAAAACCTCACCGCCGCGAAGATCGAGGGCGTGGAGTTCCGAACGACCCACTCACACGGCGTTGAGCCATCTCTGGATGCCGACGGCCGAAAACGAGTTCGCGACAAGTGTGGCGCTGCTGGGTTCAAACAGATCAGCCTTGGCTCTATCTGCGAATTTCAATCCGCAGATCCCGCGAACGTAAAGCAGAACATCGACACGTGCCAGGAGTTCATCCGACTTGCAAAAGACATCGGCGCGAGAGCGGTGAAGGTTCGACCAAATGGCGCACCCAAAAATATTCCGCTTGACAAGACACTGGAGCAGATCGGTAAATCGCTCGCGGAGGTTGGTAAAATCGGGGCGGACAATGGCGTCGAAATCTGGATGGAAGTCCACGGCGGAATCACTCAGCTCGCGCTAAACTCCCGCAAGATCATGGACTTTTGCGGACACCCCAATGTGGGCGTCACCTGGAATTCCAACAACACCGATGTGGTAGACGGCAGCGTGAAATCGAGCTTCGAATTGCTCGACAAGTTCATTCGGTGCTGCCACATTACGGAACTCTGGAGCGACTACCCGTATCACGAATTCTTCCAGATGCTAAACGGCATTGGCTATGATAGGTTCACGCTCTGCGAGGTCGGCAGCAGCATCAAATCAGAAGACGGGGCTGCATTCCTGAACTGTTACCGTGGCCTCTGGAACGAGCTCTCAAAGGCATAATGACCATCGAACAAAACGAAGAATTCGAGTCGGGACCCATCATTGTCGTCGGACTCGGAAATCCAGGAGCGGAATACAAGAACACTCGTCACAACGTTGGGTTTGAGGTCATTGATCTGCTTTCCCAGAGGCACAATATCCCCATCAAAAAGCGGTCTATGCGATCCGTTATTGGTGACGGGACGATTGAGAGCCGCAAGGTATTTCTGGTGAAGCCGATGACTTACATGAACCTTTCAGGCGAGGCAGCCGGTGCGGTATCTCGCATGTACCATGTGGTTCCTAAAAAGGTGATTGTGGTGGTGGACGATATTGCTCTGCCGCTGGGTCGATTGAGGTTGCGGCCAAAGGGATCGGCGGGTGGACATAATGGCCTCACGAGCATGGAGAAGGGTCTCAAAACGCAGGAGTATCCGCGAATACGCATCGGAGTGGGTGGGGCGAATCCGGGTCGAATGGTCGACCATGTACTCGGCAAATTCCGCGCGGACGAGAAACAGGAAATCGAAGATGCTATATCCATCGCAGCGGATGCCGTAGAGAGAATCATTCGAGACGGAATTGACATCGCGATGAACGCTTACAATATTCAGCCAGAGACAGCCACCAATTCGAAGGAGAAAACTAATGGAACGACGTGACTTTTTGAAGGCCGCAGCCGGAATGGCGATGCTGCCCACTGCCGCTATTGCCGATTATGTTCAGGAGAAGAAGCCACGCGTCGGGTTGATCGGCACGGGCTGGTATGGCAAGCTCGACCTACTCCGTCTGGTTCAGGTTGCACCAATAGAGGTCGTCTCAATGTGCGACGTAGATTCGCAGATGTTGGAAAACGCCGCCAACCTCGTCGCGACCCGACAAGCATCGCACAAGAAACCCCGCCTGTATCATGACTACCGCAAGATGCTCGCCGAGAAAGACCTCGATATCGTCCTCATCGGTACGCCAGACCACTGGCATGCGCTGCAGATGATTGCAGCAGTAGAGGCTGGCGCACACGTTTACTGCCAGAAACCGATCAGCGTCGACGTGATGGAAGGCCACGCAATGGTCGCGGCGGCGCGCAAGCACAATAAAGTGGTACAGATCGGCACCCAGCGACGTAGCACTCCCCATCTCGTGGAAGCCAAGAAAATTGTCGACGAAGGTCGACTTGGTAAGATCGGGTTGATCGAGACGCAGTGCTATTACCACATGCGATCCACCGACACTGCGCCTGATTCCATGCCGCCAGACTACCTCGACTACGAATTCTGGACCGGTCCCGCACCCATGCGACCCTACAACCGAATTGTCCACTCGCGCGGCTGGCGAGCGTTTATGGAGTACGGCAACGGGATTGTGGGCGACATGTGCGTCCATATGCTCGACATGGTGCGCTGGATGACAGGGCTCGGCTGGCCGACTAAAATTGCGTCCACTGGCGGAATCTACGTCGATAAAGCCAGTCGCGCGAATATATCTGACACCCAGTCCGCAACTTTCGACTACGGCGACACACAGATCATCTGGCAGCACCGCACGTGGGGTGATGCGCCGGACAATAAATATCCCTGGGGCGCAACCCTGTATGGCGATAAGGGCACGCTAAAGGCAAGCGTGAACGGCTACGATTTCACACCGAATCGCGGGCCGGCCATTCACAAGGATGTCACATTCGAGCTGGAGCAGTATCCAGAAGACAAGACGGAGAAGGACCTTGAGATCCAGGTCGCTCCGGCGGTTCGGCACCACATGATGGACCTTCTGGCAGCCATCGCGAACAACACCAAGCCGGTAGCTGACGTTGAACAGGGCCACATCTCCACCGCAAGCTGCATCCTGGCAAACATGTCGATGAAGCTCGGTCGAGAATTAACATGGGACCCTAAGACCCACAAAGTTGTCGGTGACGAAGAAGCGACCCGGATGCTAACTCGCCCGTACCGAAAGCCATGGGTTCATCCACACGCTTAGTGTGACTGATCTAATATCATGAACCGCAGAGAGTTTCTATTCGAAGCCGGAGGTGGATTAGGTGGAATTGCGCTCGCCTGTCTTCTGGGCGAAGAGCAAACTCTCGCTCAGACCGGGCTTCCGAACGGAATCCACCATTCGGCCAAGGCCAAGCGGGTTGTGCAGCTATTCATGTCCGGCGCAGCAAGCCAGTGTGACACCTTCGATTACAAACCGGAGTTGATTGCCCGGCGCGGGCAGAAGTTTGATCCGGGTGGCAAGATCGAACTTTTTCAGAGCGCCCCCGGCGTGGTTATGCCGAGCCCATGGGACTGGAAACCGCGCGGCAAGAGCGGCATCTACGTCAGCGACCTTGTCCCCCACATCGCCGATTGCGCCGATGATATTGCGTTTATCAACTCCATGGTCTCCAAGTCCAACGTGCACGGCCCCGCGACCTTCATGCAAAACACGGGATTTGTGCTCCCCGGTTTCCCCAGCATGGGTGGATGGATCACCTATGGCCTCGGCAGTATGAACCAGAGCCTGCCAACGTTTGTTGTACTCCCCGATTCTCGCGGTGTTCCGCCGAATGGACCTGCCAACTGGGGCGCAGGTTTTCTCCCGGCCGCCAATCAGGGTACCGCCATGAACCCGGGCAGTAAGGTGCCAATCAACGATCTCTTCGCCGCCAGCAATCCCCATTTCAATGCGAAGGGCGAGAAAGCTGGCCTCGATCTGCTCCAGACCCTGAACCGCGATCACGGCAATCACAGCGAACCCCACGGTCAGGCCGATCCACTGGGCGACACCGAGGCGGCCGGACCAGGCCGCCACACTGGGGCGAGGCGTCGCCCCCGGATGCCAGTTGACGAGGGCCGCCAATCCGGTGAGG
>JBDUAM010000398.1:0-8238 GCA_040004655.1 Chthonomonadales bacterium
ACCGATGAAGTTGCACACATTGTCAATCGGTATAGCCTGCTGGCGCTTCCGGTCGTGGACGAAGCATCTACACTGGTGGGAATCATCATGGTCGATGACGTGATGGAGAAGCTCGTTGGTCCGGTCAAACGTCGAAAACTACCACAGTTGCAGGTAGAAGAGGAACTGATTTCGCCTTAAGTTTAGGTCGGGGCCTCTTACATTGATCTCGATATGCCCAATCGACCGCTATAATATGATATGAGTGAAGTGGAACAGGCGTCACCTGCAAGGCGTCCAAAGAAGTGGTTGTGGTTTGCAATTCCGCTGGTAGTATTGTCGCTTGGTGCGGGGTACGCCTTTCTAAATCGAGGCGATATTTCGGCGGTAGAGTTCTTTAATCCCGCTTACTGGGTCCGCCGAAGTCGTGGAGAAGACGTGTATGATGCCAAAAATGCCATTCTTTTTCACGGAAATCACCGGCTTAAAGAAGTTGCGCTGACCATTGATGACGGTCCGCACAAGCCGACCGGCGATCAGTTGTTGGACATTCTGAAGCAAGAGGGAATTACGGCCACGTTCTTTGTGGTTGGCTCCCGAATGAAAGAGAATCCGGATCTGGTGAAGCGGATTGTCGCTGAGGGCCATGAAATTGCTAATCACACGCAGAACCATTATCGACTGCCGACCCTGAAGCCTGAACAGATTCGCCGTGAAATTAACGATGCCGATATCAACCTGTTCAGAATTACAGGCACGCATTTCAATAACCTGATGCGCCCACCCGGCGTACAATACAATGACAAGGTTCTGGCCGTAACAAAAGACCTCGGGTATCAGGTGATTACCTGGACGTGTGCAGCGCGCGACTTTGAAGATGTCACTCCAGATTACATTGTCAACCGGATTTTAAGCCGGGCTGAGAATGGGTCGATCATCTTGCTGCACGATGATCGACCGGGAACGGTGACGGCCTTGCCGAGAATTATTGCCGCGCTGAAACAAGACGGATATAAGTTCGTCAAAGTAAGTGAGATGCTTGCGCATCTGCCTCGCCCGGTGGATGTAAATGTTGACGCGAAGTAGAAAATAACACAGGGATGTCCGATTTTCGGAATTTGGGAACGTTTGACGCAATTTGTTCCGTAACCGAAAACAGGGAAGCTTGAGGTTACCTGCATGGAATGGACGAATCCTCTTACACGAGAGGTTGGTGGCAATCGTGCTGAATTTGACTCGCTGGTAAAGCGCAGTCATCGGCAGGCCTATAACATCGCCTATCGACTTGCCGGCAATCATGCCGACGCCGAAGACATCACGCAGGAAGCCTTTCTTCGAGCCTACCGATTTTTTGATCGATATAATCGCCAGATGCCATTTGAGAACTGGCTATATCGGATCATTTCCAACGTATTTATCGACGAAGTACGTCGCCGACCAAAGGCTCGACTTCAATCGCTTGATCAACCGCTGACGTGTGGAAATTCAGACACCGAAGTTCGTCTGGAACTGCCGGACGTCACACATAATCCAGACTGGATGATTGAGCAGACAGAATTGGACGAGCCCTTGCAGAAGGCGCTCAATGCGCTTACACCTGATTTCAAGCAGGCCGTTATCCTCGCTGACGTTGAGGGGATGTCGTACGAAGAGATTGCCGAGATTATGGGATGCTCCCTGGGAACAGTACGTTCCCGATTGCATCGAGGCCGTAAAATGCTACGCGGGCGGCTTAAAGCTTGCGGATATATGAACTAACCTGCCTCAGAGTACAGACTCTGGGACCAGTCCCCGAAGTATGGAGTTATTAGTGAACTGTCGTAAAATATCGAGTTTGATGTCGGCGTACATGGATGGCGAACTACCAGGCGTTGAACACCAGAACATTCATGAGCACATTAAGTGCTGCAGTTCGTGCCGCGAGGAATATGAAACTCTTCTCTGCACGAAGCGTATGCTCTCCACGCTAAAGGCAAAAGTACCCGCCAAAGCGCTGGAGGATCAAATCCTCGGTAAATTGGCAGTAGAGCGCAGTAATCAGCCTGTCGGCATGCGACCCACTGTCTGGTGGTCCATGCTCTCTTATCCGCAGCGCATGAAGTGGAGCGCCGCAAGTGCAGCGTTTGGTGTCACTGTCCTTATGTTCTCGATTAACCGAACTCCAATCAAGCCAACTCCGGGTCCGCTTGCCGGACTTGCCCCTGCTCCAAAGATTGGCGTGGATTATGTCCCACAGGCTGCAAGTATGCAAAATATTGAAGCGGTGAGTAATGATGAGATGGTTTTCATTCATAACCCTTCTGACAACGCGCCTTCCTACATGGCTGTCCCATCTAAAGTTCGAAAGAGCGCGTCCAATCCTTCGGCTCCCAAGCTGCGATAAGTGCGTTTGAAGTTAAGTGGTGCTGACGTGAAAAGGGAAATCTTGCCGTCGCACCAAACTGGACTCTCTATCTGCGGACCCCTTAGAGTTGCTCTGCCAATATTTGTAGTAATTCTGCTTCTTCATTCTTCGATATCCCTTGCAGACCTAACCCCTGAGCAAATCCTTCGGAAGTCCATTGAGTCTGTGTGGAAGCTAAACATTTCCGGAACCGAGACTGTGGTCGCTGCCGGCATGGGTAATCGCCCCAGTCGATTTCTTATGCGAAAGGTCGTCCGATCCTCCACCGGGAAAAGCATTATTCGGTGGGAAACGACAAACGGCATTGGTGGCCCGATTGTGGTTGAGGATGGAATATGGAGTAAGGCCTACGATTCCAATCTCAAAGTAACAAATGTTACACGGTGCCCGCCACGATCCCGTGATGCTCACGCAATCGACCGTCAGTTACGATTAATTCTGCGGAACTACTCCGTCCACACACAAGAACCGGCGCCAATGGCCGGACGTGATTGTTACGTCCTTCGTCTGGAACCGCGATACCGACACTCCTATCAGGTGATGCTCTGGATTGACAGAGCAAACTTCAGTGTGCTTAGTCATCAAGAAAGCAATCATCTCGGAGAGACCGTCAATGTATCGAGTTTTAATGGGATCAAGTTCCTTCCACACATCGATCCGAAGGAGTTCGCAAAGGCTATTCCAGAAGGTGTACCGCTTGTGAAATTTAGCCGATCTGAACCAGCGAAGAATATTCAGTCCTTGAGCAAACTAGTCGACTTTGATATCTGCATGCCGTACATAATGCCTGGCGGATATGAGTTTGAATATGCAGAAGTTGTAGTGACAAAAGGTCAACGTTCGACCTGCATCCGCTATACAGACGGTATCAGCGAAATATCTCTGTTTCAGACTAGATCTCCAACTAAACGAGCCCCTGATTACCTGTTGAAGAGAAGTGGAACGGATGGCCTTAACAATATTTTCTTCACCTTTGAAAAGGGACCGATGAACTTCGCTGCCGTTGGCCATCTGGATCCTGCCGGGCTCGACGAAATGTTTGAACGCATGAACATGGATCAAGAGAGGGCATTTCTGGACTATCTGGCCAGAAACTATCGTATTCACTTGACCGATCTTGAGACGTTACGGGATCAGGGGCTCTGCATTGACACGCTGAACGCACTCCTCGAAGTTCGTAAACGAACAGGCAAATCTCTGGCGGACTTATTGGACCTAAATCGTGAGGGCCACTGCTGGCAGTCAATTGCAAAGAAGTACAATCTTGACCCAGCGCCGATGTATAAGCATATGAGCATTTATTCCGTTAAGCAGTAAGTTTTCTACGCCACAATTTTTCCGTCCACAATGGTAATTGTTCTGTCGGCTCGTGCCGCAAGGGCTTGATTGTGCGTAACAATGATCACCGTTAGGCCGTCTCGTCGCAAATCCTGAAGTAACTCCAGAATTTTTTCACTCGTGGTGGAGTCCAGGTTACCTGTTGGTTCGTCTGCGAGAAGTAGAGGAGGGGAGTGCACCAGCGATCGCGCGATCGCGACACGCTGCATCTCTCCTCCACTGAGCTCGTTCGGACGATGGGTTCGTCGGTGACCAAGCCCAACTCTTTCGAGAAGACCCTTGACTACAGGTCCGACTTTCTTGCCGCTGAACGTCGCTGGCAGCGCGATATTCTCTTCCACCGTCAACGTGGGGATCAATCCGAAACTCTGAAACACAAACCCGATACTCTGTTGGCGCAACAGAGTGAGTTCGCGGTCGTTCATCCTTGCCGTTTCACGATCCGAAATCTTCAGGCTGCCTGAGGTTGGCGTGTCCATCGCTCCGATAAGCTGCAGCAAAGTTGTCTTACCTGCGCCTGACGGACCAACGATGGAGATGAATTCTCCGTGGTCGACTTCAAAGGAGATTCCATCCACGGCCCGAATGGTCTCGGTTCCGCGATGATAATGCTTCACTAGATTATTGGCGGAGATGAGTTTGGTTGAACTCAAATGGTGACTCCACTGGACCGGATGGCGTTTACGGGTGATGTATTCGACGCCCGCCAGGCGGGCAACAGCCCGGAAACACATCCCAGGATGGCCGCACCCAGAATACATCCAAGAGCGACTGCGTACTCAGGTCGTATGAGCGAGTCGTGCGGTGCGAACGGCAATTTGGATCGCAGCCAGGTCTCTACAATTCCAGAACTTGCGATGGCAAGTACAATTCCAGCAATTCCCCCGCCAAGGCAGAGCGCCATTGTTTCACGAATCATCATGTTGAAGATGTGACTACGAGATGCACCCGTTGCCCTCAGAATTCCGATCTCCTTCTGACGTTCTGAGACGGCCATCATGAACGTATTTGCCACTCCGGCTCCGGCAGCGAAAAGCGCAATTAAGGCTATACTCCCGAGCAATAGACGTGTGCTCTCCACGAGATTTTGAATGGTCCTAAAAAGGTGGGAAAGGGGAACAATGTTCATCTCCAGGCCCGCGCCGCATCCGCGAAGGTCACTTAGGACTGCATCGAGTTGCTCCGGCGGGTCCAAGCGTACCAGAATGTGAGTCAATTTGTTCGGTCGTTTGAAAATGCGTTGCGCGTCGGCGAGTCTGAGGTAGCAGAAGAGATCGTCTGGTCCCTGAGTAGGCTGTATGATGCCGCTTACGGTGCCTGACGTGCCCTCTAAGCCAGGCATCCGCACCGTTTGCCCAATCTTCCAGCTTCGGTCTTTGGCGAGCTCTGAGCCAATCAGGAGGCCATTTTCCTTGTTTGGGAATTGTCCGTCCAACTTCCATGTTCGTTTGATCTTCAGAATCTCTTCGTCCACACCACAGTAGACATTCTGCGCCCCGGTGTCGGGAGTATAAACTGCGTTCATAAAAACTGGTGCGGCCGCGGAAACGTGTTTGGTCGACTTGGCTGTCTTCAGGTAGCTCTGGTCCAGATAACACGGCCAACTTGCACCGTGCAGAGCAATGGATGCGGCATCGTAAGGGCAGCCCTTTGGCACGAGCAGCAGATGCGCTCCAAGTTTTTCGAGCTCGGAGTTGAGCCCGGCCTGATAGCCCCGCTGGAAGGACCACAATGAAAACAGGGCAGCAATGGCGACTGCCACACCGGTAGCCGTCACGATGCTTCGTAAGGGCCGCCGTAAGATATTCAACATGGAGAGTCGATGGATGCTGGTCATCGGGTTATGTTCCGTCCAGTCGCAAAGATTCGGCGGGCTGCATCTGGCTGGCCCGCAAAGCCGGATACAAACCTGCAAAGATTCCCACTACCGTCAACAACAATCCGCAATTCAAGACCGCTTCAAACCTCACGCTGGAGAGTCGAGTTTCTGGAGCAAGCGGCAAATAGGGCCGAACAATCGCTTCTGCAAGGCTGCCAATGACAGCGGCGAAAAGAACCCCAAGCAGGCTGCCTGTCAGTGCCAAGATAATAGATTCAAGCGCCGTAAGCCGGAAAGCGCCAAATCGCGTTAGCCCGATGGCACGCATGATGCCTATCTCTCGGGTGCGCTCGATCACCGACGACATCATGGTGTTGAAGACGGTTAGCCCACTAATGCCTATTGCCACGAACGTGACTGCAAGGATCAGGGTTCGAGCGGAGCCAACTAGATTCAGGAAAGCTCCCATCATCTCAGTAAGCGTTACTACTTGCGCCCCGGGAGTCTTCTGGAGCCGTTCGGACGCACAGCCGATAAGTGCAGGGTCCTTCAATCGAATGGCGATGGCTGTCAGTCGACCCGGCTGCTTGAACATCGATTGCGCCGTAGCAAGAGGAACAAAGAATAGACTGTCGTCGCTGGTTCCACTCCGCTCCAGCGTTCCTGCAACGGTGAATTCCTTGCCTGTCTCCGGGCTGTAGAACTTATCGCCGGGATGCCGAAGCTCCGTCGCGGCAGCTTCCGCCCCGAGTATGACTGAATCAGGAGATGTAAACCATTTCGATCCCTCGGATAGTTTCCACCATGGTTTTAGCTTAATAGATTCTTCATCAATTCCCACCCAGAGGTCCGTTCGACCAGATTCTGGCCGCGGTAGCGCGGCAGTATAAATCGGGGCTGCGATGGCAACTGCCGGGTCTTTACGAGTGGAAGCCAGAGAATCGCCGGGAAGCGAAGTATCAAGTGTTTTGCCCTTAAGCACTCGGGAAGCAGCGTCAAACGGACATCCGAGTGGTACAAGCATCATCTGCATGCCCATACGGTCCAACTCGGTACGCATGCCGTTCTGGTAGGCCGTGCCAAAGGATAGGATGCAGATCAGAGACCCACTTGCGACGGACAATCCGAGGATGGTCAAGATTGTTCTTATGGGGCGAAATCGGAGGTTCTTAATTGCCAGAATTAGCATAACATTTAACAGATTAGAGGACTGACTTTCCGTGGAGCTTGACGCCTCGGCTACCTTCCTCATATTGAATAACAACCATTCTTACGGCGTCGGCTATTGCCTTTGCATAATTCAATGACGTCGCTGAGACGTTTGGCAGATCTTCTCCTATTTCAAATGGAGCTGACCCATCTTTTCCCTCATAACTTTTTAGCCAATCAGAATGGGAGATCTCAGCCGCGACAGCATCAGGTTCACGTTGTCGTTGAATCCGAACACCTGAAATCTTGTTGTTATTGTCTAGCCCGACTACGACTTCAATGGCCCCATGCCGTGCTGGCGCCCGCTGAACGAGCACACACCCAACCTTAGAACTATGCGCCATTACCGGATACACGTATAGTGCAGTTGTGTCCATAAAACCACGCTTACCGAGTCGCTGCAAGATTCTCGGGCGGACGGCGCTCAACACGATCGTCGTGGTTTCAAATGTGTCTGATCCGGGGAAAAGGGCCTTCATGTCCGCAGAAGGGTTTCTCCACGGACACATTTCGGGTGCGGCGATGTGTTGTGACGGGGCCCTGGCAATTTCGATGGCATCACCGGTCCGAGAAAACACATAGGCGACGGCAACCAACAGGGCGATTCCCAGCATCCCAATTGTCGCTATTGTTCTCTTCAATCAGAAACGAATTCCAGATGCAACAATTTTCTTTTCATCACCCAGATCAGGTTTACCGATAACGGTGATTTCGGTGTTTACTGGAATTTCAGTTACCACGAAACCTGCATTCTTGGTGTCCACTTTGATTACGCCCGTGGAATCCTTGAGCATGAACCAGCATCCTGCGACCGGACACTTTTCAATCATTTTGCCTTTGACTACTGTGCCGGCATCCGTTTTTGTCAGATGTGAAACGGTGGTAATTGATGCCGATTCGGCAGGCGGAGAACCCATCGTACTTGTACGTGGATTTCCGCATCCAAAAGTAACCATTGCTAATCCTGAGAATAGAATCAGGTTGCGCGACATGTGGGAATTGCTTTTCATTATCGTGCCTGCGTTTTTCAGAATACCGGCCCGACACCCGGAGCGGAAGGCTGCGGCGTACATTGAGATGCAATAAGCGACTCGAGCGCCAATTTTGCGTGTCCGTCAGCAAAATATGTCACACGGGCAGGGCCACCGGTTGTTGTAGCCCAGTATACGACTGGTGAATCCGAATGCCATGAAAGAATTTCAGCGCCCATGTAAGTCTCTGCTGGTAACGGGATATTTGCAATAGAGCTTAACCGTGTCATTACTGTATTCAAGCAATAGCTCGTTCCTTCAACCTTCCACACGGGCTTGCCAAGCGTGGGTTCATCGGGCCAGTTCTGAACACCGTAGTCACTCGGACACACAAAAATCTGGGTATTTTTGATGTACGGCAACGCGAATGGTCGCGGATCATACGGAACTTTCGTGATCTTGTTTCGTGGTCGACAGGGTTTACAGGGAAACTTGTTTGGACCCTGCGCTTCCCATTC
>JBDUAM010000366.1:0-8236 GCA_040004655.1 Chthonomonadales bacterium
CCATTGTAGCCCAGCTTCAATAGCAAACCAGCAAACCTCCTGGCAACCTCACATCAAATCGCATCGACAAAAAAGGGGTGCAGATCGGTTGTTGCTCCGTTCTGCACCGAATGAGTCTGTTTGTTTAGAGAGAGATGCTGAGCAGACCCGCGTTATCTGTGGTGGCTCCTGCGCCGCCGGGGGTTACGGTAACAACCGAGTTGCCTCCAACGGTCTGAACCGCCACTGTATATTGCGCGCCTGCAGCAAGGCCCGCAATCTTGAGTGTGTGCACCGTACCCGGCACCGTAAACGTTGTGGCAGCAAATGCACCCGTGCTGTTAACGGGGAAGAACGCCGCACAACTTCCAAATGCCGTGCCATCAAACGCCGTCCCGGCAGTCGACTGCAAGTAGACAGCAGTGGAGACTGGCGCTCCGGGGTCCGCCGCCTGCAGAACATGCAAGAAGCGAGCGTTGGACGAGTGAGTCGGCTCTTCCACCGTGTAGGTGTATCGAGTCGGCTCGCCCCAGGCGATCGGGTTGAGGCCGGGCGCACTGAGAACGGATTTAATCAGCGGATTTGCCGGCAGCAGCGTCTGAATGCTCAGCTTCTGGCCGCTGTTCAGCGTCTGCGTGGCGGAGTTTCCGTTGACGACGGGACTGTTTACGAGGCTCAAATGGAACCTCTTGAACAGGTTGGAGTGGTTTGTGGTCGCACGATCATAAACAACAATGTAGTCGTTGTTCAGCCAGATGATGGACCGGGTGGCCTGCGTAACATCCACTGCGGCGGCGACAGGCGTCCAGAAGTTCGGGCGATTGTAGAGCGGCGTCAGGTCGCTGTTAGCGTAGACAAATCCGCTCCCATTGCTGGTGACCGTAGTGGGGTCGCCCGCGTTGAGTCCGAGCATCCACTGACTGCCGTTCGCCCACTCATTCGCCTCGTACCATTGCAGGTTCGGCGTGCCGTTTGCGCACCAGTTCTGAATGGCGAGGGTGTTGTGGTAGACCGTGGTGAGCCCTTGCGCATTATTATCGTAGTTGCTCATCTCCTTGGTGAGCCACTCGCCCCTGCGATAGAGTTCGAATTGCCCCGCGTCGCCCAGTTGGTGATTGATAGATATCCAGCTCGCGCGATAATCGAACGTCGTGGCAAGCGGTCCCCAATCCGTGCGAGCTAGGATTCGACCCGCCGGCTGATCGACGAAGACCGTAGGCAGACCAGGTCGAGGATCAGTGGGCGCAGGCAGACCGGGATCGAGCAGCAGGTAGTAGAGAATGCTGTCGGATGGGCTGTAATAGAAGGGCTGCGTGATTCGGCTGTTAAGCGCAGCCGCGCCACCCTCCACCGCATTGATCACCCACCATCGGGCGGCATTCATGTTGTTGGTCTTGCCGTTTTGCGCATCCAGAAGGGCCAGAAGCGCAAAGGGCTGCATGTAATCCGGCGTTATCCAGAGCCTCAGCAGGTCGCCATAACTCGCGACCTGATAGATCTGGCCCAGCCACGACTGATTGGGATCAATAATCGCGGCAGGAATGATACTTCCGAGCATACCATTCACAAACCTGTCCCACATCGGCGCCCCGATGAGCTGTATCTGAGGACCGGCGTATGCCTGACTGTTGAATCCAGCGGTCTGAAGGGCAAGCAACTGCCCAAGAACGTACGAGAACGAGTGCCCGTAGAGCATTCCCTCCGGCGGAAGTCCGCCGCTGGCAAGCCCAAACCCGGCCCCGTTCCCCTGAATTCCGTAGGCATTCGCAACCGTTGGAGCGTCGCCGTACATGGCAAATTCCTGAAAGAGCCAGGCGCCATTTGCATCCAGAATGTAGCTTCGCAGCGAGTTCCCAAGCAGAGAAGCAGGCTGCGCAGGATTAATCCGCGGGTCATCAACCGGGTCTATCGCAAGAGACATCATCGTCAGCAGGCGAGAGTGTCCGAGGTAGTAGTTGTTGGCGGACATTCGGTACGGCTTGCCGCCCGGCAACAACTGCATGCTGTTTGTCACGCCAATCGGCGCGGGGTGATCGCCTCCCGTTGTGCTCGCGTGGAGGCAGTCATTCGCCCACATCATGAACACATTGCGAATGGTGAGCTTGTCGGCCGAAGTGAGAATGTTGTTACCCATTCCATCTTTGGCGCTGTAGATCCAATCGACCACCAACGGCCACATCTCGCTCGATCCATTGCCTCGATTGTAAACAGCAAAGAGCGGATCGCGGAAAGGAGCTCCGGCAAGGTGTCCCTTCGCCGCCTCGTTCAGCGCGACCATGATCAGGTTACGCGCATACTTTGCATAAAGAATGCGATTGGCCGGACTCGGGTCGATAAGCGAGTTGAACGCGAGGATCAAAGCATGGTGCTCCGTCAGCGGCAACTGGTAACCCTGCACATCACCGGGATCAGGCCACGTAGCATTTTGAACTCCACCGGGGAAGAACTGGTTGTTGTACGTGGCCAGTGAAGTATTGAGAAGCGTCTTCATTCCGTTCTGGTAGATGGGGTTGTTCGCGTTGGCCCAACTCTGAAGTTTAGGCAGGTCCTGCTGCGTTACCCATAGTCGCGGGTGAGTCGTGACCGGGAAAGGGATAATCGGCGCAGGTGCATAAGTCGCCGTGACAGTAGCCGCCGCTGAGGGCATGGTAATCGTGGTGTTCGCCGCAAACGGATCGAGTACAGCAGCGCCCGTCCATTTAGAGAAGTACTGTCCCGCAGGCGGTGCGTTCGCGCTGATGTTGACCACGGTTCCAGCGGTGTAATTTCCGCTGCCCGTACCGTTTACAACAGTCAATGCATGAGTCGGCGCCGGACCAGAGTATTTGGCTGTAACGCTTGTGTTGACATTTGGCATCACAAGTGTTGTGCTCGCGGCGTTGGCATTTGCAACTGCTGCGCCCGTCCAGTTGACAAACGATTGTCCTGGCGCCGGTGCGTTCGCGGAAATGTTAACGACAGCTCCAGCGGCATAATTCCCCGACCCCGTTCCGCTGTTTACCGTGAGCGTGTGGGTATTTTCGCCGCCACCCCCCGAAACCGGAACAGTAATCGAGTTGCTATACACCGATCCCGGATTCTTTACTTTGAACGTCGCGGAAGGTGCAGCTCCCTGATATCCTGTTGCAACGACAGTAGTTGGGGTTACCGAGATAGTCGAGAGCTGCACACCGCCATTCATAACAGAGGCGTACTGCTGAAATCCCGTTCCCATGATAGTCACCGTAATCGTGCCGGTATTTAACGGATTTGGATTCACGGCAGTGATCACCGGCCCATTGCTTAGGATGGTGACGAAGGTTGAACCCTTTAGGGTCGAACTCTTTGCTGTAATCTGCACCGGGTTCTGACCAGGGAGATTGGCGGGGGCCGTGTAAAGTCCGGTAGTAGAGATTGTTCCAACAGACGCGTTCCCGCCGGATATTCCTCCGGCAAGCCACGTGACCGCAGTCGTCTCCGATCCAGTGACTGTGGCTTTGTATTGCAACGTCTGGCTCACGCCCACCGATCCATTGTCAGGCGTAACCGTAATCGACTGAGCAACAACAGAACTCGTATAAAACATCATGAGACTGAACACCAGTAACAACATGGTCAAGGGTCTGAACATCAAGATGATCCTTTCCGAACATGCGCACACGCGCATTTCGATGAAGCGTAATACGCCAATCAAACGGGCAAGGTTTGGTCGACGCAAAACGACGTGGAATCCCGTGACCTCGGATCCAGCTTCTGCGGCGAGATAAATAACGGCTTAGACGTCAGATATTGCTATTGGGGGATTTTACGATGACTCTCAGGGCCATGAATAACAAATGGTAAAGGGTGATCCCGATGTCTTGCCGGATCATCGGGACCTCATGGTCTTGCTCCGAGATATCGTTACCTTGATATCAGAAAGCAGGTTTGCCGTCATGGGCGCAAGGACGCAATATATCCACAGCCTGCCGAGGCTGCAGAACAAAAACGTGTAATCGACCAGGTTCGCGGACGATCTCAATTGACGGCAATCGTAACCGTCACATTTGGCTCGGGATTCAAGTCCCACAAGCACGACACTGTGCGAGATGGTAAGAGAATAGAACGCCAACGTATGCTTGAACGTATCCGGATTGGGAGGAATACCGTATCCGAACAGAGAATTTATCACCATCTCTTTAGCATTGGTTGCCAATTGATTACCCATATTGATTCCAAAAGCTGCGATTTTCACATACAACTCTTCGGGCCATTTGATCTCAAGATCGACGGAAAGCCCTTCGAGATCACCCACTCCCGCAAGGAGCAATGGCTGCTTGCGCTACTCATACTAAAGAATGGCAAAGAGGTCACTCGTGACTGGCTTGCGGGCACGCTCTGGCCAGACAGTCAAGAAGAGCAAGCCCTCGCCTACCTCCGCCGAACGCTGTATCTCCTGCGACAATCGCTGGGATCGGCCGCCGTCAGACTCCAATCTCCTACGTCGCGTACGCTTCGGATTGATCTCACTGGAGCTTACTCCGATGTTTCTATTTTTGATGACTCCGTTCGCAACGGCGATTTTGAGGCGCTATCCAACGCAGTCGATCTCTATCGTGGTCCCCTGCTGGAAGGGTGTGACGAAGAGTGGGCGGTGGCCGAGCAACAGACCCGCGAGCAGATGTTTCTCTCTGCTCTGGAGTTGCTGGCTGAAAAAGCAATTGAATCTGGAAAGGCTGGCGCTGCGATACCTCATCTGCAGCGACTGGTAATTCTCGACTCCCTGCGGGAATCTGCCCACCGGATGCTGATGCAGGCGCTTGCGGACGATGGCGATTACGGCGAAATGGTGCAGGCTTATCGCCGCTTGCGCCTCACTTTGCGACAGCAGGTCCAGCAGAACCCTTCTCCCGAAACCGTCGCGCTTTACGAGAAGTTGAAAACCAGGGCGCAACAACGCATCAAATCCGCGCCGAGTGCAGAGGCTGAAGTCAAATCTATCGACAAGAACCCTGTCTCAAAAAGATCAGCAGACACCTCTCGAAAGTCAGGTTCTAAAGCCCCAGCGGTACGACCATTGACTCCCCTGATCGGGCGAGAAGTGGAGATGCAGGATATCATCGACCTGCTCCACTCAAGCTCTCTGGTCACGCTTACTGGTACTGGCGGCGTTGGCAAAACGCGAATGTCGATGCAGTTAGCGCAGGACTGGCAGGCGGACGATGTCTGGTTTGTGGAACTCGCGTCTCTCACTGCCGCAACTCCTCTGGGACAGGTGGTGGCTCACGCCATTGGCATGACCGATGCCGCCGGGTCGACCATGCCCGACTCCCTCGTGGAAGAGCTTTCTGATAGTTCGGGTCTGCTCATTCTCGACAACTGCGAACACCTGCTCGATGCCGCGGCTGCACTTGTTTTACGACTCCTGCGTGGCTGCCCGGACCTACACATTCTCGCCACCAGCAGGCAAGCGCTGGGAATTCTTGGCGAGGCTGCCTACTCGATTCCACCGCTTGAAACTCCTGAGATTTCCAACACGGGAGATACTAGCGCTGAAATTGCTGGCGCCGAACTGATGCCTATTCTTCTGGAATACCCCAGCGTTCAGCTCTTTATTCAAAGAGCGCAAAATGCATCCCCGGGGTTTAAGCTGACCCGAGAGAATGGGGTCGCGGTGGCAAATATCTGTGCCGCGCTTGATGGAATTCCACTTGCCATTGAGCTTGCCGCAGCACGCATGAAGACACTCTCTCCGCAACAGATATTTTATCGACTCGGGGATCGCTTCCGGCTTCTCACCAGCGTGAATCGAGCGGAGGTGCCGCACCATCAGACCTTGCGCGCTCTGGTCGACTGGTCCTATGACGTGCTTGCTACTGATGTTCAGTTAGTTCTTCAGCGTCTGTCTGTGTTTTCCGGCGGATGGCCACTGGATCTGGCGGAAGCGATCTGTTCTGACGACGACAGTGACAATCCGCTGATCAAATCCGCCGATATTTTGGATCACCTCACTACTTTAATCGACCAATCCCTTGTTCAGGTGGAGGCCGGTCAGACGGGTCCCAGGTACCGTCTGCTGGAAACTATTCGACAGTACGCCGATGAGAAACTGGTCGCATCGGGCGCATACGTTGCTCAGCGGAGCAGGCACTGTGAAAAGATGCTCCCGTTCATGCAGCCTCTCGTGGATGGCCTGAAGGGAACAAAGCTGAAGGAGTGCCTTCAGAGATTTGAGGAGGAGCATGATAATCTGCGATCCGCGCTCGAATGGAGTCTCTCTGGAAACGTCTCTCCTGAGTTGGCGCTGCAGCTTTGCGGCAAGATGAACAACTTCTGGGTCTTTCGGGGATATTACCGCGAGGGCCAGAGGTGGTGCGAGAAAGCGCTGGCAAGAACTTCTGAGACCGAACGAACCGAAGTCAGGGCACAGGCGATTGTTACGGGCGGCACAATGCTCTGGATGCTCGGCGATTTCCGAAACGCGTATGTCAGGTTTCAGAATGCGCTATCCATTCGACGGGAGATCGGTAACAAACGCGCGATTGCGATATCGCTGGATCGCCTGGGAGCCGTCGCACAGAGAATGGGCGCCTATGATGATGCCATTCATTTCCTGGAAGAGTCGGTTTCCCTCGCCAGAGAAATTGATGACATCGGCGCGATCACTTCCGGCCTCATCAATCTGGGATGCGCTGAGGACGAAAATGGGAATGCCGCTCGTGCCCTGGAGGTGTGGGATGAGGCTCTCGCGCTGACGCAGATATCAAATAACAAAATACACGAGGCGCTCGCGCTGGCCAATCTCGGTACGCTGGAGGAACGTGACGGAAATCTGGAGAAGGCACGAACGCACTACCTGCGCGGATTAGAAATTATGCAGGATGCCGGTGACAGGGGCGGAATTGCCGTCATGCTGAACAATCTCGGCACCGTCGCGGAGGCGATGGGTGAGTACGAAACCGCCAAGAATTACGAGAAGCAGGCCCTGCGCGACTGGATTGAATAGGGCAACCGCGAGAATATGTTGATTGCCATTGAGAACCTCGCGTTTCTCGTGATCACTGTCGGTGAAACGGAAGACCCAAAGCCGAAGGATAGGTACATTCTTGCCGCAAGGATTCTCGGAGCTATGGAAAAGGCGCGGCAGACGCTGGATTTTGCTGCGGGTGGTGACGAGAAGGTGCGATACGAAAAATCAGAACCCACTATTCGGGAAGTCATCGGGCAAGACGCCTGTGACAGAGCCTGGACGGAAGGCATGGAGATGAGTCTGGACGACGCTGCGACGCTGGCATTGGATTCTGTCTGATGTAGAGAGGTCCGCCGGCACACACCGGCAGATAACCTTTCGGAAATTTGCATCGCTGGTGCGGGGAGTCTACTTTTTGGTGCCAGACGTTACAGCCTTGCGCTTTGCCATGGCGTCTTTGAGAATGGCGACATTCCTCATGGGCTTTCTTTTTAAAGCTGCATCAGCGGGCAGGATGCCGACTGCGGACGGAATGAACGGATCAGCCCCAGCATCTAAGAGTACTCGGATTACGCTCGTATGTCCTTCTGCGGCTGCGATGTACAACGCCGTATATCCGCCTTTTTCCTGATAATTAATTTCTGCGCCGTGTTCAATGAGTGCTTTGGCTACATCGTCGAAGCCACGAACAGCTGCCTGACTGAATGGTCGAAGCGCCGTCCCGCCACTGACGTTGGCATTGGAGTTGTGGACAAGTAAGAGACTGACAATTTGATCGATATCAAGGATCGCACTTTTGTCGTCACCTTGAATGGCATAGGATAGCGGTGAATATCCCCCGCGTGCAATCAGATTAGCATTCGCGCCCTTGTCAAGCAGAGCTTTACAAACTTCAACGTTAGACTCATTGCAAGCTAGTCCAAGGATGGTAACGTATTGATCGTGGTTAGAACCTCCAAGTCCAAGGACGTCCTTGTAATACGCGATAATCGTCTTACGGCCCGTGTGGATGACGAGCGTTGAATTGGGATCAATTCCAGACTTAATCAATTCGATTACTTTTGCGTTGTCGCGCGCATAAAACGCGGCAAATATCTGATTGTAATTGCTTACCCAAATTTTACGAACACGGTAATTGACCACCAACAAAGTAACAAGTACCACGAAAATTGCCAGAACCTTCTGCCCACATCCACTCTTCTTCATGGAGCGACCTCACTTCTTCGTAGTGCTGGACGCACCGGACCCAACAGCCTTGCGCTTTGCCATGGCGACTTTGAGAATGGCGACTACCTCACTGTGGCCCTTTTTCGAAGCTGCATCAATGGG
>JBDUAM010000293.1:0-2468 GCA_040004655.1 Chthonomonadales bacterium
TGCTTGAAGAAGATTCCACTGCAGCCGCCCGCCTTGAGGCATTGGCTTCGGAACGCCCCATGGTGGCTCTCCACGAACCCGTTGTCGGTTGGCTTAACCGCTCTGGAAAAGTATCGAGTACGCCAGCCAGTACGCGCTAGCCGCGTACTGGCTTAAACCTAAACAGGTCGAAGACTAACTCTAACCTTGGCAAAGAAAAGCTAGGCCCTTCAACTGTGGAGTCCATCTCGCAAGAACTGACACGAAAAGACGGTCTACTCACAGATATTCGGAAACGCTGGGACAGATCATCAGTCGCCGACACTCAGGTACTTCTTGATCGTATAACCACTGAAATGACTCTCCATCTTAGGCCAGACATCCTGATGCAGGTCTGATTTAACCCATTCGAGTCGCAAGTTCTCCGTCTCAAAGACCAGGCTCAATAAGTAATCGTCGCCTTCAAAAGCTCGCATTAAATTTACAGCGATAAATCCTTTTTGGGCTGAGATAGCCGGCTCGAAACTTCGCTTAAAAGTACTCAGAACCCTTTCATCTTCGCCAGGCTTGAGTGTGATCTCGACGTGCAAAACAAGCATGTTTGGCCTCACCATTTTAGATTGAATACATCGACAGCCGTGCCGCCCATCACCTTATCGAACACTTCAGGTTCAAGATCGAGGGCACGGTACTTTGCAAACTCCACCGGCACATTACTCGGCAGGTCGGCCCCCATCATCACGCGGTCGGCGCCGATGGTGTTGATCATCCATCGAATATCTTCGCCCAGACACCACGACGTCTCCAAATAGAGGTTGCCGCAGATAGATGCGGCAACCTGGGCTTCGGCCGAGACGATACCGCCACCCGCATGAGCCAGCACAATCTTCAAGTCCGGATACTTCTGTGCAGCCGGCATGCAAAGAGAAGGCAAGGAGAACGGTATGCCGGCGCCCGTATGAACCATAGCCGGGATACCAAGTTGGTGCGCCGTCTCAAACACCAGTTGCCCGTCTTCGGTGAGTGGATTGACGCCATGACCGATCGTATGCAGCTTCACGGCAACAAACTTGAGCTCTTTGATGCAGCGCTCTACCTCTCGCTGGTATTTATCTCGACCGATGTGCGGGCTGACGCTGGCGAGGCCAAAGAATCGCCCCGGATGCTTGGCACATAACTCGGCGATCTCATTGTGGCGCTCGTAATAGTCTTTTGCACCTGGATAGGGCTGAACGATCGTGGCGTCCACGCCGCATTCATCCATCCGCCGAATCATCTCTTCTTCCGTTGCATACAATCCGAATACGCAACACTCGCCAAGATGTGCATGTGTGTCGATGATCTTTTTCATAAATCTCCCCTTCTCTAACGTGGAACAGGCATCAGGCCAGTATTGCCGCGAGGAGAAAGCATGTATTTCTGCTTAGCTTCCAGGTCCCGGGCAATACCGATCACCATCAACTCCAGTGGTGAGCTTTTGTCATTCTTAATAATCTTCTCTTCATTCAGCGCCACGGGAACCGCATCTCCCTCGTGAATCTGGACAGTCTCCCCCGCTACGGTCGCCGTCCCCTCTCCTCCTAGAACGTAGTAGACCTCTGACATATCCGGCTCAGTGCTCGGGCCAACTGAAGTTCCGGGCGGCAGAACAAGATGGTCCACATACGACCAGGGAGAATAAAACACGCTCGGATTAAGCGCTCGGCGATAGAGCACGGCACCGCTTCCACCGTTGAAGTTCGATACCGACTTCAGGAGCGAGCGATCCAAATGCATGGAGATGAACGTGGGCGTGGAGTCGAGGGAGGCTCCTACCCGCGAATCGCCAAGGTTGAACGCATCGTAAAACTTCGGATTGAGACCGACGTTGATGTTCATCCACTGCACAGGCTTATTGGAATGGTTATAGATTGCGTGTGAATGTCCAATGCGGGCTGGCGCCCCCGCAGGCCCCTTCAGAACTGAGGTGCGACCGTCGATGGTGAATTGCGCCTCTCCGTCCAGAATAAGAAACATCTCTTCACATTGATTGTGAAAGTGCGCACCAATGCCCCCCCCGGGCGGAATTACGCCGCGATGTAGAAAAATCAGATTGGTGCCAAGGTTAAACTTGGCTGCTCTTCCTGATAGGTCGAACAACGCCATGTAACTCATCGGACCAGCACCCTGATGCACGTCGGGATGCAACTGGAACTTCGAGGGGTCCGTATGTGCAATGCGCTGGCTTAGCGGGACCTGCTGTGCAGAGATGGATAGACCAAATAAAAATACCGTGCTCAATGCCAGAGTGTTGCGGAACAACCTGTCGTTGAGAAGCATATATACAACCTCTTTTGTGATTCGGCTTTTGTCTGCTTTAGGGTGAGTTTTATCGGTGGAATATATTGCGCAATACGCAATATATTTTGCTTATGGAGCGCGGCTAAATACTATCGAGCGTTGGCCAAAGCCGTCAAGGGCAATCTGGCTTACCGGCAATCGATGTTCAC
>JBDUAM010000209.1:0-8199 GCA_040004655.1 Chthonomonadales bacterium
ATTACCTCAAGCAGATCATGAAGGGCAAGTTGGTAGAGCACAAACTCTACATCAATGAACACGGCATGGACCTGCCCGAGATCAGGGAGTGGAAGTGGGGCGTCGGAGTGAGTAAGTGAACTCGCATCAACATAGGACGTTACTTTCCAGAATACGGATGTAACTAATTGTCGACGTGCAGGAAGACGCAACTGTCTCCGCGAATCAATAGCTATTGCATTATGTTGATAAGGGAGAACTGTCACAGATGACGATTCGATGGCCGAGAATTGGACTTACGCTCTTCACATTGGTCGCACTCAGCGGCTGCGGCGACAACAAACCGGCAGACGTTGGTAAGACCCCGGTGACAGGCGGCGACAAGAGTGTCTCCACGCCATCCGGTAAGAAAGTCATTGGCGTCTCCCTGCTCACTCTTGAGAACCCCTTCTTCAAGATCATGGGGGATGCCATGAAGGCCGAGGGCGAGAAGAATGGATACGAAGTCATCATCACCGCTGGCGAGAAAGATGCCGCGCGACAGAAGGATCAGGTCAACGATTTTATTGTCAAAAAGGTGAGCGCCATCGTCCTCTGCCCTTGCGATTCAAAGGCCGTTGGGTCGACAATTCAGGCTGCGAACACCGCGGGCATCCCCGTCTTCACGGCGGATATTGCGAGTCTGGATACAGCGAGCAAAGTCGTAACGCACGTCGGGACCGATAATTATGCAGGCGGAAAACTCGCCGGTGAAGCGATGATCGAAGCGCTCGGTGGCAAAGGGAATGTCGCAATCATCGACTTCCCAGAAGTCGAGTCGGTGATTCTTCGAACCAAAGGATTCCGCGAAGTAATCGCGGGTGCAAAGGGAATTAAGATTGTTGCACAACTCCCCGGAGGAGCCCAGCGCGACACCTCTTACAAGACCGCGCAAGACATCCTGGAAAAGAACGCCGATCTCGCGGGCATCTTCTGCATCAACGATCCGACCGCTTTTGGAGCCATCGGCGCCATCGAGAAGGCGGGGCGACAGGGCAAGATCAAGATCATCAGTTTTGATGGTCAACTGGAAGCCAAGCAGGCGGTGAAGGAAGGCAAAATCTTCGCTGAACCGGTCCAGTATCCCGACAAGATCGCGCAGATCACGGTCCAGAGCATCGTCAAATACATGGCCGGTGAGAAGACGCCTCCGCAAATATTGATCCCGACCACGCTATATAGAAAAGCGGACGCCGATAAAGATCCTCTTTTGGTCAAGACCAAGTAGCCATCTCTGAAACTGTGACAACTCAAGCCCATTTCCGTAAATCCATTCTGCCGCGCCTGCTGTCTCGTTACGGCATGGTGTTCATTCTGCTGTTTCTCTGCATCTTCTTCACCTACAAAACCTATCACGACGATCAGGCGACTGGTGCAGCGGGGGCCAACTCTCTCGCGGCATCTGTGGAGGGAGTGGATAAGCAGAGTCGAATTGTGATCATTGCGCAGACAGATTCGGTGGACGGCGAATTTGCAGATACGCTTCAATCCCGATTGACAGCCTCTGGATTTACAAAGGTCCATACCATTCGCGGCGGACCGCCAGATGTCCGCGAGGGTCTGGAGTCCAGCGCAAAAACCGACGAAGTTCCGGACGTCATTCTCACCACTCCGGCCTGCCGTCAGTGGACCCTTTTCGACAGTCTGAAATCTGCCAACCCTGCATTTGCCCGCATTAAGATTCAAAGCCCCGCGTTTGGTCGAAATTCCACTTTCCTAAGCGCCAGCAATCTGCGAAACGTGGCCGATCAGGTCGCGGTGATCGCTATTCTGGCCATCGGTATGACCATGGTCATCTTGACCGGCGGCATCGATCTCTCGGTTGGCAGTCTGCTCGCTCTTTCCGCGGTCGTAACAGCGTGGCTGATCCAGAAGTGGGGTGGCTCCGCAGCATCTTCGGGCGTGATGGCAGGCGCGGCATTGTGTGCGATTCTGCTAATGGGTGCAGTGGGCCTCTTCTCCGGATTAATGATCACCAGATTGCGGATACCGCCGTTCATCGCGACCCTTGCGATGATGCAGGTCGCGAGCGGACTGGCATTTATTATCTCGCAGGGCCAGTCGATCAATGATATCCCTGCATCGTTCACCTGGCTCGGTCGAGGGGTTGGATTTGCTTCGCTGCCCATCGCGGTGCTACTGATGATCCTGCTCTATCTGGGCTCCAACTGGCTGATGCTGCGAACGGTGATTGGTCGACACATCTACGCCGTGGGAGGCAACTCAGAGGCTTCGCGGCTATCTGGAATTGAACCGAAAAAGGTCCTTCTATTTGTCTATCTGGTCTCTGCGCTGGGCGCGGGTATCGGGGGAGTGATCACGGCCTCGCAATTGAAGGCAGGGTCGCCAAACTTCGGCCAGATGTATGAGCTGTATGTAATTGCCTCGGTTGTAGTCGGCGGGACCAGTCTGGTAGGCGGCGAGGGATTCATCTTTGGCACGCTGATTGGCGCGTTTATCATCGCTGTCATCCGAAATGGCATGAACCTCATGAATATCGAGCCCTACACCCAGAAGGTCGTTCTTGGTTTCGTCATCCTTGGGGCGGTCTCGTTAGACCGATTGCGACGATCACCCGGCAAGAATTGGTTTGCTCGAAAGCCAAAACAGATTGCTGCTCAGTCAACATCAGAATAGTCGCAAGCGCCGATTAATATCAGGAGTTAACACAGTGAGTATTGCCATCCATTCACCTCTAGTGAAATCCAGAATGCTTCCGAGTTGCCTGCTGGCTCTGGGAATGATCGCCATGTCGGCATCAGCACGAGCGACCTATCAAGGAGCCAACAACATCATCGTCGCCGATTTTGAAGGTGACGACTATGGCGCATGGAAAACTACCGGGACTGCGTTCGGCAAAGGGCCTGCACACGGTACGCTCCCTGGTCAAATGATGGTGGAGGGGTTTCTCGGTCGCGGACTGGTCAACTCCTTCAACGGTGGTGATGATTCAAAGGGACGCCTCACTTCGCCGACATTCAAGCTGGAGCGTAAGTTCCTAACGTTTCTCATCGGCGGTGGCGGATGGGCGAACGAGACCTGCATGAATTTGATGGTCGATGGTAAAGTTGTTCGCACCGCAACGGGACCCAACACCCTACAGGGCGGCAGCGAGCGCCTGATGGCATCCGCATGGGATGTCGCGGAGTTCCTCGGCAAAGATGTCGTGATCGAAATAGTCGATGAACATTCCGGCGGATGGGGTCATATCAACGTTGACCAGATCGTACAGACGAACGACAAGGAGGCCATTCCGTTGGCGGCAATTCCTAAGCCACCTGCATCGGTCATCTTCCGCAACGTGCATGTCAACGCCGATTTCATCCAGTTTCCACTCGTTCGACGCGAGCGAAGCGGTCAACAGGGCGTGGAACGATTTACCATTGAAGAGCACGGCAAAGTCGTTCGATTCCTTCACGTGCAGATAGCCGACAAAGACCAGAAACCTGACTTCCAGTTTTCATATGACGTCCGCGAATTCAAGGGGCGTGACGTGACACTCAAGTTCAAATCATATGATGAAGGCGTATTGAATCGACTGGAGTTTAACAACACGGAGTACCGGGATCCCAAGGCTTACGATGGACCGTTTCGACCGCAATTCCACTTCAGCCCGCGGCTCGGTTGGATGAACGACATCAATGGAAGCTACTATCAGAACGGGCTCTATCACATCTTCTACCAGTCCAATCCAACCTACACCAACCCGTCTGCCGGATTTGATATGCACTGGGGACACTCGGTTAGCAAGGACCTGATCCACTGGACCGAGTGGCCCATCGCGCTATATCCCGATTCGACCGGTCAATGCTATTCCGGCACTGCGGTCATGATTCAAACCGCGATTGCAGGATTGACGGACGGCTTAACATTGCCCTCTCCAGCGCTGATGTTCGCCGCCACGGAGCCATTCTCTCAACACCTCGCCACCACAAGAGATGGCGGCAAGAGCTGGCAACGGTTCGCGGGAAATCCGGTATTGCCAAACATCGGCGGCGGTGATCGCGATCCCAAGGTCTTTTGGCACGAACCGAGCAAGCATTACATCATGATCATGTATGTGGATGATCATGGGTACATCTTTCATCGATCCACCGACCTCATCCATTGGGAACGGACCAGCGAAATCAAAAACTGGTACGAGTGCCCGGAATTCCTTAAGATGAAATCGCCGACTACGGGCGAAGACCTCTATGTGCTCTACGGGAACTACAACAGCCCGGCGGGTTCGGGTGGAATCAGCTCGCCCAGCGCCTACCAGATGGGGCAATTTGACGGCAAGGTGTTCTCGCCAATTGGCCCCGTGAGACGTGCGCATCAGGGACCGAACTTCTACGCCGCTCTCACGTTCGTGAATGAGCCAAAGGGTCGACCTATCATGATGTGCTGGGCCAGCGGGACCAATGCACCCGGCGAGCCTTTCAATCAGTGCGCAGGAATACCGCTGTTGTTAACCCTGAAGGGAATCAATGGAGTAGATACTCTCTGCTTTGAACCAGCCCGCGAGGTGAATGCGTTGCGCGGAAAACCAATCCTGTCACTCAGGAATGTGACGGTGGCGGAGGCTCGCAAAAGCCTGGATGCGTTATCAAAAGAAGCCCCGTTGGACGTGACGGTTCGTCTTCGACCCGCATCAGACGGCCTTATCACGGTCCGCTCGCGAGAGTTTATCCTGACGTACGATCCAGCAAGGAAGACGCTGACACGCGATAATCAAGTGACGGATATCCACCCCGGTAAGTCGATTGACGTGAGATTCCTGATCGACCGCAGCATTGTGGAGAGCTTCTGGAATGGGGGAGAGGCGGCATATACCGCGGCTTCACTCTACACGCAGAATGGTCCGGCGTTTGGGATTAAAGGGGATGCTGTCATTGAGGAGTTGATCGTCTATCCGATGTCCAATATTTGGAAGAAGTGAACGCAAAACGGCAAGGTGTGATAGGCATTGTGGCTGAACTGGCAGAGCAGATCACCAAGACCATACCCGCGGACAGTCATCGTGTATTTAGGAATATTCAAACCCGACTAACAGGTCTCAGCGTACGGTGTTTTCGTCCATCTTAGGCACCAACTACTTCTTAGAGTTTCGATCTTCGGGGTCGAGCGACATAGATATTTCTTTCAGCGACACAACTCTAACTATGGCGTGACGAGCCTTTGGTGACCAATCAAGGCGTAAAAGGAGATGAGCTATCGTATTACTGAGGGCTTTGGGTACAAAGAAATTCAGTTTCAAGGCTAGCGAACTGTTGCTTGTGAACGTTGTGCCTTCCGACCAAAATACGTTGTAATCTCCATGCTTGCGGTAAAATACGGGATACGACTTTTGCAAATACGGGAGTATTTTAGCGCGGATTGTTTTTTCCAGTTCAACGGAGATCCGATAGGGTTTCCGGTCCAGCAAAACAAGATAGTAGCTTGCATACCAGCTACTCGTATACCAGTAGAAACACATCTTGCTATTCTTGGACCAATGTACCTTTGGTTGATCACCATGCGCATGCCAGGGATCATTGGATTTAATCTCGATGAGTTCCCGTTTATCAGGCAGAGACAACACTACACATTTGATTGCATCTTCTATGCGGCTCTCGCCGCGCAACTGAGCATCGGTCGCATGCGGCCAATCAATGCCCTGCGAATCATCAAATTTATAGGCGAACGCAAGTCGTTTGTTGGGTGATGTTGTGCCCTCAATTATTCGGTATCTCGATGGACTTAACTTTTTTGCAGCGACATTCTGGCCCTGGGCAACGGGGGCGAATGCTGCGCAGCAAAGGAGCGTTATTGCAAAGAGAAATCGTCGAACCATGGGTTTATCCTTGTGCTGCACCAATGCCGAAACTAGCCAATCTCTGTTGATTTTCCAGCATGGTAATCGGTGAGTGCCTCAAGCACAAGTGTGTCCAGTTTGCCAGCGGCAGCATCTGCCTCAATTTGAGCATCCCATTTGTCGCCATCATCAAATACATTGTCGCGCATTTTCGATATCACTATTTCATTAATCTGCATAACTCAAATTTTATCACATCACTTCAGATTTCGATCCTTTGGATCCAGCGACATGGATCTCTCTTTCAGCGACACAACTCTAACCTTTGGTTGACGATCCTCTGGCGACCACGCCAGGCGAGCAACGAGATGAGCTTCCGTTTGGCTTCTTCCTTTTGGTACAAAAAAATGAAGCCGCAAATCTAAGGAACTCGAACTCCTAAACCGTACACCTTCCGGCCATGAAACATTGAAGTCAGAATATTTGCTATAAAACTTCGGATAGGATCGCTTAAGATAGGCGTGCAATTTTGGCCGGATGATGTCTTCGACTTTTTCTAATACCGTCAGCGGATTGTGATTTAGCAAAACGATATAGCTACTTGCACCCCACGCTCTCGTTGACGAGTAAAAGCAAACACTATTTCCACGGGACCACCACACGGTTGGCTCGTCGCCATGCGCTTGCCATGGATGATTTGTCTCTACCTCCATTACCTCGCGTTGGTGTTTGAATGAGAGAATGACGCACTTTATTTCATGATTGAGATCTTGCTGATGTCGGATTTTGTTACTGTCGACGTGTGCCCAGTCAAATTTGCTAAGACCAGTCATTTTGTAGGCAAGCGCCATTCGCTTATCTGGAGATATAGTCGATTTAATAATGTTGTACTTTGATGGCGATCCCGCCTGATCCCTTGCATTTTGGCCAAGTGCGTCGGACACAAAAGCGGTGGAACACAAGAGCATGCCAGCAAAAAGAAATCGTCGAATCATGGGTTTATCCTGGCTGTCGTAAACTAATCTACCGTCGGTCGACTAACCCAATCCGTATCAATCCCATTTGACATCAGTATCTCTGACATCTGACCGATGTGGCCGTGCAAGTGGCGCAAGTTCAGTAGAACGTGGTCCATCTTGGGCATCTTTTTATACCAGCTAAACCCGGTGTCGTCGGCATCCAGATCGAGGGCGTCTACGAACTCGCTAACCCGGGCATCGACATAGTCGATGTAATCCAACGTCTGCTGGATTGTGTATGGATCATCAATTGCCGGGTCGTCATCCGCGATGCTGCATCGATTTCTATGGCCTTCTTTAGGTGCGAAAGCCTCTTCGTTCTGCATCAGGTAGAGGTGCGTGAAGAAGATGGCGTGATCGGCGATCTGCCAGAAATATCGCGGACGAACGCCAGAGGTCCAGATATCTTCCGGGCATCGCTCAACACATTGCCGAAGCATCGCCAGCGACGCTCGAAACTGGTTGGTTAGAGAAGTCTGAATGTTCAATGGGAACCTCTATAGATTGAGTTGTTTTTAGGATAGATTACGAGGTTGTGTACTATTCGTGTCAAAAGCCAAATCACGGCAAACCCGTTCAAGGTGTACATTGCATCTAACGAACTAGTGGAGCCCTCTGAGCGGCTATTGGGGTGAGAACGGCCACGAATCCACCGTCTACCGCCGTTTTCACACGCAAATTATTGGCCTGCGTAACCTCGAAAGCATCCGTTTGCAGGTGGTTGGGATCTGTTCCTGAGTCCGAGGCGTCTTTCCAAATGGTTGCCGTATATCGCCCGAGACCAAGAAACTTCAGGGACAGAGAGAGATCATGAGAGCTAACAGCGGTCATGCCACCAATGTACCATGTTCGCCCCTTGCGCCGTGCGGTAACCAGCGCTTTGCCTATGTCTCCAACCAGAACTCGTGTCTCATCCCACCACGTGGGCACACGTGTCAGGAAGTCGAAACCGGGTTGACCTTCGTAAGCCGTAGGGTAGTCAGCCACCATCGGATTCGGATTATCGAAACAGACGTACATTGCCAGATGATGGCACCGCGTGCCGAGCACAGTTGGCGCGATGTTCTGGGGCTTGAATGCCGCTCGAGTAACGGCCCGAAAGCCACCAAGATGGTAGTCCATGGGGCCTGCAATGAGTCGGGTAAAGCTCAGCATCAGATTATGTTCAGGCGTACATCGGTCGCTCCACTTCAAGTATTCAAGGTTCAGCGCGCCCTCATGATTCATAAGGTTGGGATAAGTGCGCTGCCACCCGGTAGGTTTCCAAACACCATGTAAATGAATCAAGATGTGATGGCGAGCGGCCGCGCGCAGAATGTGTTCTGCAAACTCAATTGTCTCCTGGTCGTCGTGGTCAAAGAAGTCGACCATCATCCCGCTCCAGCC
>JBDUAM010000450.1:0-2445 GCA_040004655.1 Chthonomonadales bacterium
TACCCTGCTCCTAGATTATCGAATGTCACCGCCGCTGCTCCACCTGTCAACCTCTTGTCCGGCGCTGGCGCTGGTATTGCCGTTGGAATACTCGGTGCGTTCATCTGGGATAAAATTGTTATTGCAACGCACCTCCAAATTGGCATCGTCGCGAGTTTGATTGGGTATGCAGTAGGCATGGCGTTTGTTCGTGTCGGCAAAGGACACGGAACTGTTCCAGCTGTTCTGAGTTCAGTTATAGCATTGATGGCAATGTTACTTGGCAGAGTTTTGCTCACCAAAGATATGTTGGCTGCGGAGCATATTGACAACGTTAACCTGACAATGATTGCCAGCCACATATTTGAACTTCTAAGACCAATGGACTATGTGTTCATCGCAATAGGAGTTTGGGGCGCATGGTCGACAGGTATCCGAGGGCCGCAGGCACGTTTTTGAACACAGCAATTCTTGGTCTGTTACTCGCCTCAACCACAAGTTGCGCTCCAATTTCCGATCTGCAGGTTGGGGCATTTCTTGCTGGCTGTGTTGGCGGACCAGTGTCGTTGGAGTTGCTTTCCGGGAGAAACATACATATGAGTGAACATCAAGTTGAACAGTCTGCTCAATTATGGTCACTCTCAGGCGCCCGGAGCAGCATCATTCATCAGAAGACATTTCTCATACGAGACGCCGTATCGTTCAACGCCATGCTTCAGGAGCACAATCCCGGATTTGAACCAATCCCGGTGGTGGATTTTGTGAAATACGATGTCGTGGCCTGTTTTGCTGGTCTTTGCTCAACCGGTGGATACGCGGTCACACTCAAATCAATTTCGCTCGAAGGTAACTCATCGCACGTAACGTTTCTGATCACGACGCCTGCTCCGGGCGCAATCGTAACGCAGGCATTTGCTCGACCATTCTTCATGACAGCAGTTCGTAAACTCAAAGGCAACCCGGTTGTCTCAGCAGAAGTTCAGAAGCACTAATCCAATTTACCAGGGCGGAAATCCATTGACAGTCAAAAAGGCGGTTGTTCTGGCAGCAGGTAGGGGCACCAGGCTCGGAGAGCTCACGGCGAATAATCCGAAAGGACTTGTGCAAGTTGCTGGTCGACCAATGTTGGACCATGTTCTGATGAACATGCAGGATGCTGGCGTGACAGAGACAATGTTGATAGTGGGTTATCGCGGCCACCAGATAGTGGACTACTACGGCACTTCATCATTTGGAATGTCCATGGCATACGCAACTCAACCTGTGCCAAATGGGACTGCCTCTGCCCTTCTCCTTGCGGAAGAGTTCAGTGGCAACGACGACATTTTTATTATTTATGGTGATATTCTGACATCGCCAGGGTCGAACCACTCGATTGCCGAGACATTCCAGTCAAGATCCTGCGATGGGGTTATCGGGCTCAACTGGGTAGAAGATCCTTACGAGGGTGGCGCAGTTTACCGAGAGAATGAACAAGTAACTCGCGTAGTGGAGAAGCCGCCACTTGGGACATCGACTACCAACTGGAATATCGCCGGAGTTAGTATCTTCTCCCCAGCAATATGGTCGAGGCTGCACGATGTCAGCCCTTCCCCTCGCGGTGAATATGAGTTGACCTCTGCTATCGAAGCAATGATAGACGAAAAATGCGTTTTGCTGGGTCACGAAATAGTCGGCTTCTGGTCGGACGCAGGCACGCCGGGTCGACTTGCTGAATCAGACGCATGGTTTCGCGAACACCAACTGGTTAATTGAGATTACGCCGTTTCCACAGGAACAAATACGTCGCCTCTTTGCCACCGAAATCTGTTATTCGCGTTTTGGCAAATGCCACATATTGTCCACCTAGAACGGATGGCGGCGAGAACCCCTGCTCCAGCCATTGCATGATGTAGTCTGGTTTTCGCGTGGCAATGTGAGCCCCAATACCTGTTGAGATATCTTTAAAATCGCCTGTAATTCCGGTTCGAAATCTGGAAACCCCGGTGAGGTGTGCGATCTCCGCATCCGTAAGTCCACACGTATCAAGCCATTTTATTTGCGGAGTAAAGTACGGCAACGCTCCCATTTCGCTGAATGCTATTGAACTCCCAGACGGCACAACTCGATTAACGAAATCAGCCGCAATCATCGCATTCTCCATCAAATAGCCCTTTAATATCCCCCGGGATGTCGTTGAATACCCAAGTTTTGCCCATGATACTGACCCGTTTTCCTGATCATTGAAATCCCGAGCTGCGAGTAGGCACACAGCTATAAATATGCCAATTGCACCATATATAACACCTTTGGCAAGGTTCTGTTTACCTGACCTCATCATTTGATCATAAGGCTCAATAACACTTGCCATTATAGCAATAGTCCACAATGGCCCAACGGAAATCATATATCTCCAGCCCATCATCCAGTCTCCGCTTGTGCGCATGGCAAACGCCGTCTGCGCAAGAATGAATAATGCGATAATAA
>JBDUAM010000287.1:0-2445 GCA_040004655.1 Chthonomonadales bacterium
ACCATCAAATTCAATGTCATCCCCATAGAATTCATTCAACATGAAGAGCGGAGCGTTCAAACCTGCTTCAATTGAGGCAATATAAGCTCCACCGAATCGGGGATTGATCTCGATGAAGAAGCACTCACCAGATTCATTTTCAATGAACTGAATATTACAAGCTCCCCGAATGGGGATGGCCTCCAAAATCCGCTTTGAGGTCGCGACCAAGGTTGGATGATCCACAACAAGTGTCTTCGTGGCGAGCCCGCCCTTAACGGCTAACCGTTTGCGCGGGGAACAAGCAATAAATTCCTTATCAATGCCCACATAGCAATCAACAGTATATTCCTGACCCTTCACAAATTCTTGGATCACAGATTCATCTCCCAATTGGGCAATTTCTTGCATGGGCGGAGTATCGAAGAAACGAATACCATTGCTTCCTGTGCCACTTCGTGGCTTGATAACGATGCTCCCCGTCGCCGCTGACAAGTCTTTAAAGGTTCGGGGGCACTTAACTCCGATCCCAGTAACTAGTTCGTTGGTCGCCGCCTTGTCAGCGCAGAGTGCAATCGACCGCAAATCCGAAATTACAGGAAAGTATCGCTGAAAAATGTCCCGATGCCTTGCAATAGCCAAGATCTCATCCTCCATGATCGGCAACAACATGTCAACCTGAAGTTCTTGACAAAGCGAGGCCAAATGTGTAACGAAATGCGGCTCCCCACCCATCGGGATGATGTGGAACTGGTCCACCAAATAAGCTCCCGCGTTATCCGGTGACGCATCACAACCGATCAAGTCAACAGCATACTTCCTTTGTGCTCGCAGGGCTTTGATGACATTCTGCGCCCCGGTTGCGCCAACGCTCGTGACCAAGACCCTCAATCTCCTATTTGGCATGCGCTTCAATTCAACCACAGATCACACAGAGCTCGCCACCGTACTCCGCCGGAAGCTTCTTCGCCAGCATATAATAGGCTTCAAACAAGGATTCCGACCAATCGAGCATTTGACGATTGCTTAGAGGCTTAACCAGGATGCCCTCCTCTTTCATGATGTTCAGACCTGCGGATAAGATCACCGTTCGGAGAGTTTGTATCGTAAATACGCGCCGATGTCCAATGCGAATGTCATCGTCGTTCAATTGGGTCGGAAATTCCAACATGCCCATTTCAACTCCGATTCTTCTGTGAATGGATTCCCCGTTGGGAACCGTTATTATCATTCGACCTGATGGAGCGAGCCATTTGCTAACCGTTAGGAGGATCGCGACCGGGTTCTCTACATGTTCAAGGACATGTCCAAGGATCAATGTATCGTATTTCTCTTCTGGTTGGAACTCTTCGAACAAGGCTGCATGGAATTTCGCCTTGGGAGCACGCAGACGAGCCTTCGCGATAAGCTCCTCAGAAGCGTCCATTGCTTCCACTCCCACAAATTTTTCGCTCAGTTCCGCAGTCACCATGCCGTCTGCACAACCCAATTCCAAAATCCTAGGCCCCCTTGTGTATTCAACGATCGTCCGCGAACGGTAGCTGTTTACTCGCATGTCCTTGTCGAACATGGAGTATGTCTTTCCGATGACATCCAAATGCTGTTGTTCCTCCATCACATATGCAAATTGGGCTGCAAGGTATTCTACAAGTACAAGCGCCTCCAAAGGACAATCTGATCAGGCCTTGAACTTTAGGACTTTCCCATTCCTTGATAAAACCTCAATAGTCTTAACATCTGGTTCTTTATGGAAAGTTCATTTCTTCCCCCTCGCAAAGTGTTGGCGATACTCGCATAACTGACCATCTCCAAAATCTGGGCGAGCACTTCAATCTCCTCCCTCTTAAGTCGAATACCCGAACCATACCGAGTCACCAACCAAGCCTGAAATTCAAGATTATCTGACGAGAGCACCGGTATCCCCGCCTCAATGAAATTGAATAGTTTCAGTGTTGTACAAAGCCGATACTTTGCTGATGACTGCTTGTGCTCAGCATCGTTAACGAAACCCAGATGGATCCCATAATGATACCGCCCCAACTCTCCCGCTAATCGTTCCTGTGGCACCGGATCATGGAAGTGGAAACGCGGGTTGACGTGCGCCAACGCTTCGTATTCCTCCACATCGGCGCGGATGTTCGTGGGGCTGGGATAGATGTGGAAGTGCAGGCCCTGCTTGGTGAGCGTATCGATCAGTCCGAAGAACTGGATGTTGCCGTAGTGTTTCGCGTCGCGGTGTGAGCCGGCCACGCCACCGGCATAAACAAGGTGTAGCTCGGTGTTGCTGATCTTGGGCACATGGTCCACGAAGAGGTCGTCGTCGCAGTAGAGCGGGAAGAAGAGCGTCGGCGGGCGATCCTTTCGGGCGATGCCGTAGCGACGGAAGCCCTCATTCGGTTCGAGGCTGTGAGCGACCAGACCGTCCGCACCGGCCATGCATGCGCGCTCATGCGGTAGTTCTTCACG